>JAUVKN010000142.1 GCA_030596245.1 Bacteroidia bacterium
GACTTCACGGGTTAAATATATCAGTTACTAAACTAGATTTAATTTAATGTAAATCAAAAACTGCTCTTAATTTGAGACATTTTCCTGGTAATTTAACGTCCTATCAGCATAATTGTTACATCAATCCGATCATTGCATCTACAATATTGTCTGCACCTTCTGCAATCTGGCTGATGGAAGCATCCAGCATGTAACAGGGGGTGGTTACCAGGTTGTGATCCGCATCAACCACTACTTCTCCATGGGTGGTATACACATGGGTGGTACCGAGGGATTCCAGGGCATCAATGGTGCTTTCATCATCTCCGATTGTGAGATTTACCTCGCCAAAGATTTTCGCCAGGATGACAGGTGAAATGCACAATGCACCCACGGGCTTTTTCAGTTTAACCATGCCCCTGATAGCCTTTTCTACTTCTGGAAGTACTGTAGCCTCGGCTCCATCAAATGCCCAGGTTGAAAGGTTCTTGGCCGCTCCAAATCCTCCGGGGAAAAGCAATCCGTCGAATTCCTCCGGGTTGAATTGTTTCAGATCTTTAATACTACCACGGGCGATGCGGGCAGCCTCCACCAATACGTTCCTGGTTTCATCCATCTCTTCACCGGTAATATGGTTGATCACATGATGTTGGGTGGTATCGGGCGCGAATATCTCATAACTGCAACCCTGTTTGGCAATGGCCAGCAGACTTAAGGTGGCCTCGTGGATCTCGGCCCCATCGAAGACACCGCATCCGGATAAGACAACTGCGATTTTTTTCATCCATTTAAGTTTTTACACGTTTTGATACATTTGTAGTGGCTAATTTATGAAATACTATAGAACATTTATCGGATTGCCTGTTAAAGTAGGTGAGAGGGTTCTTGAGGCTCGCCGGGAGTTGATGGAATCCCTTTCCGGTGAACGGATCAGTTGGGTAGTTCCGGATCGATATCACATCACTCTCAGATTCCTGGGGGATACAAAAATTACTGCCATTGATGAGATCGGTAAGGCACTTTATGAGAATGTGAATATTCCTGAGAAATTGCATGTTCCCTTTGCCCGGACAGGTAGTTTTGGTCCCCGGAAGAGACCCAGGGTGATTTGGGTTGGATTTGGTAACGCAGCGATGTTTGCGTCCTTGAAGTTCGATGTGGATAGTGCTCTGAAGGAGTGTGGGATCGCGCCGGTGGATCAGCCATTCAGGGCCCACCTGACCCTTGGCAGGGTACGGAGTTTGAAAGATCTGAAAGGTTATTATGATGCCATAGAGGCTATGAAGGATCGGTTCAACGAACTGGTTCTGTTCGATAAACTGGTTTTCTATCGAAGTGAGCTGGGTAGCGGGGGACCGGTCTATATACCCCTGTATCAAATGGAATTCAGGAAATAGATGTAAAGCCCCGGGATCAACCTTTCTGAATGTCAATCAGGACATCATCCTTCATGACCGAATCGTTTTTTTTCACTGCTATGGATGTGACAATGCCGGATACGTGACTGTAAATCTCATTCTGCATCTTCATGGCCTCAAGGATGATGATGGGTTCACCCTCCTTCACTTTGTCCCCATCCTCCACCAGGATATCGATAATTTTCCCTGGCATTGGTGCTTCGATGGACACAGTGGAAGAAGAATCGCCCTGTTTCTCCAGATACCTTCTGCGTTTCAGGGAGATTGGGGTTTCAACGGTGAAGGAATGCCAAACCCCATTGATCATTATTGTATAGTGGTTCTGGTTCTTCTCAATCACATCAAGCATGTACTTTTTATTCTTCCATACGATATATGAGAATCCGTTGGGATCCTCGCGAAGTTTAATATCCACCTTTTTCCCCTGGTACTTGATCTTCTTTTCAAGCGGGGTCCTGAACTCAAAAGCCTTATTGCTTGCGCTCAGGGCAATAAGTTTGGTTGGTTCTTTTTTCTTAGGTTCACGTGCCATAGCCGATTCCTGATTTAGCGTAAGCGTTTATTAAGCACCCAGGGGGCAATTTCCTTGCCTTTTTCCACGTAGAGCGGTTTGTCCTCAATCTCATGAACCTCCCTGGCATAATCATATACAGCGAAGAAAGCAGCCAGCATCTCTTCATCAGGTTCCTGGTGATAATGGATCTTCAACTCCTTGCTAATAAAGGAAGTGTTGAATTTCCCTTTCCTAAAGTTGCGGTTCTGCAGTACGGCCCTGCAGAAGGCCAGGGTAGTCTTGGTCCCTTTGATCCAGAACTTTCGAATGGCAATGCTGGAAAGTTGCAGGGCTTTTTCCCTGTCATCGGCATGGATGATCAGTTTGGCGATCATGGAGTCATAATAGGGTGTGATTACCGAGCCGTCACGCACGCCCGTATCTACCCTTATATGTTCACTTTCGGGCCATGATATTTTTTCGATGGTACCCAGGCTGGGAGAGAAACCGGACTGTACATCCTCGGCATTGATTCGCCACTCGATGGCCCAACCATTCAGCTTAATATCTTTTTGTGTAAAAGGAAGTTTTTCCCCTTCAGCAATCCGAATCATCTGTTCAATAAGATCGATTCCAGTGACCATTTCGGTAACCGGGTGCTCCACCTGGATGCGTGTATTCATCTCCATGAAGGAGAAGTTGTTCTGGTCATCCAAAAGGAATTCTACGGTACCCGCTGAGTAATAATTTACCGATTTTGCAATAGTGATGGCAGCATTACCCATCACTTTTCTGAGGGCATTATCCAGTGCAGGTGAAGGAGACTCTTCCAGTAACTTCTGGTGTTTGCGCTGGACCGAACACTCCCTTTCACCCAGGTGAACCACATTCCCGTGTTTATCTGCCAGGATCTGGAATTCAATGTGCCTGGGTTCGCGGACGAATTTTTCAATGAAAACGTCTGGATTGTTGAATGCTTTTTCGGCCTCGTTGGTAGCCAGGTTGAACATGCGTTCAACATCCTTCTCCCTTTCCACCACCCGCATACCACGTCCACCACCTCCGGCAGCTGCTTTCAGGATCACAGGATAACCGACCTGGTTGGCAATCTTCCTTGCCTCTTCAGCATCCGGAACTGAACCTTTGCTCCCTCCCAGGAGGGGAACGTTATTGGCCTTTGCAAGCTCTTTTGCAATGGTTTTGTTGCCCATCCGATAGATGGCATCATGAGATGGACCAATGAAAACGATCTTTTCCTCTTCACACCTCCGGGCAAAATCGGGATTTTCTGCCAGGAAACCATATCCAGGATGAATGGATTCTACTCCGTGCTGCTTTGCCTGGTAAATGATCCGTTCGATATCCAGAAATTCAGGTGTGTCATCAAAACACTCAGAAAAATCGATGATCTCATCTGCTTCATCCAGATACCAGGCATTGGGCTCTTTGGCAGTCTTGATTACGAAAGTCCGGATGCCCATCTTTTTGGCAGTACGAATAATGCGGATGGCTATTTCGCCGCGGTTGGCTATGAGTATACTCTTAATCTTCATGTGTGAAAATTAAAGCGGAATATTGCCATGTTTTCTGGCAGGGTTGTTCATGAATTTGTTTTCAAGTGCCTCATAGGCACGGATCAGTTTCAGCCTGGTACCAGCCGGATCGATCACTTCGTCGATAAAACCTCTCTCATCGGCCACATAAGGATTGGCGATCTCTTTGCGATATTTGGTAGCAAGCTCTTTCTTCATGGCCACCGGGTCATCTGAAGCCTCCAGCTCTTTCCGGTAAAGTATGGCGACTGCACCTTCGGGACCCATCACCGCAATTTCAGCTGTTGGCCAGGCAAAATTGAAATCCCCTCCCAGGTTTTTGCTGTTCATGACGCAATAGGCACCACCATAAGATTTTCGAAGGATCACAGTAATTCTTGGAACGGTAGAATCAGCAAATGCATAAAGCATCTTGGCCCCATGGCGGATGATCCCATTGTGTTCCTGGTCAATTCCTGGCAGGAACCCCGGTACATCTTCCAGGATGAGCAAAGGCACATTGAAAGCATCGCAGAATCGGATAAAACGTGCCCCTTTGGTGGACGAGTTTATATCAAGTGTGCCTGCCAGTACTTTAGGCTGATTGGCTATAATACCAATCACCTTTCCATCCAACCTGGCAAATCCAATAACTACATTCTGGGCATAGTTTTCTGAGATCTCGTAAAATGAGCGTTTATCAGTGATCAGGTTGATCACATCCTTTACATCATAGGGTTTATTTGCATCATCGGGAACAATGTCTCTTAACTTCTCTTCAATGTCCTTGGTTTCATCTTCAGAAAGTTCCATTTCTGGAGGATTCTCCATGTTATTAGCAGGAAGGTAGGAGAGAAGATGTCGAACACCCATGAGGGTATTCTCTTCGTCCTCAAAAACCATATGTGCAACACCACTTTTTTTGGAGTGGATTCCGGCACCTCCCAAATCATTCAGGGAGACATCTTCGTTTAATACCTCTTTTACCACATTGGGCCCGGTCACGAACATGTAACTGGTTTGGTTGGTCATGAACACAAAGTCGGTGATTGAAGGCGAGTAAACTGCGCCTCCGGCAGCAGGTCCCATAATCACCGAGATCTGTGGGATCACTCCTGAAGACTGCACGTTCCGGTAAAAGATCCCGGCATAACCAGCCAGACTGGCCACTCCTTCCTGGATCCTGGCACCGCCCGAATCTATCAGACCAATCATGGGAGCACCCATTTTCTGGGCCATCTCCTGGATCTTCATGATCTTGGTTGCATGCACCGATCCCAGTGATCCACCCATTACGGTGAAATCCTGTGAATAGGCAAAAGCAAGTCTCCCCCGGATCATTCCGTGACCAATAATCACTCCGTCGCCATAGGCCTGTTTCACCTTACCAAAACCGGTATCGGTTCGATCGGCTGTGACATAGGCATCTATCTCTTCAAAGGAATCTTCGTCAAAAAGGATATCGAGTCTCTCCCAGGCGGTCAATTTACCCTTTGAATGCTGTTTTCCTATTGCTTTGGCATCGCGTTGTGTTTTATACAACTTTTGCCTATCAAGGAATCGGGTAAAGTTTTTTCCTTTAACATCCATACGTTAGATCGTATTGCTTAAGATCAGGACCTATCAAGGTAAAAAAGGTTTAGAGGTCTCATAATCATGGGTGCAAAACTATAAATATATTATTAATTTTCGAATTCAATATCCGGATTTGTTAGTCTGTATCACCAATCCCTTTGATGCAAAGGTAATTACCGATATCTGTTATCGAACAGGGCTATATCCATTGAATTACCTGATTAGCTTACGGTCTGAAGGTGAAGCGGTCTCCACCCACTCGAGGGGTATCAGTTGCCAGTTGTCCGGGAGTTCCGTGTGAAGGGTATCCTGCTCTGAAAGGTATTGCATTAGGTAATAGCGGAGATCAATATCCGTGGACCAGGTTATGCGGTTGGCGAGCTCATCCCCAGGGATCCCTGCCCCCAGGGTAAGATGGCCACCACCGCCGTTGCCTCTATAGGAATTGATAGCCACGCTGTAAGTTGCATCCTCTTCAAAAGGAGTCCCGTTGGTAAATCCCCCGATCGTTACGCGGTCACCCTCAGGTCGCCGGACATCTATCTTATAATCTATTCCTGCCGCAGAGGAGAAATTATAGTATGGATGAGCAAGCCTTCCCGGTGAGCCGGCCTTAAACTGCAAAAGGTGATCGTCCGGTCCGCTCATGGTATTGAACCAGATCCCTGCAGCATATTCAAGGAATCCATCAATTTCAGCACCACTAAGCTCCATTCTGTAAAGCATATTTTCGAAGCGGTATAGCTTAAACATATCGGAGACCAGCACCGCTCCTTCATCCAGCTTTGCGGAAAGGGAAAGGGGTGCCGTGAATGACAGATCTGCTCCTGACAGATCCAGCTGTACCCTGTGTATCAGGGCCATCATTGTTGAAGGTCCAAGCAGGGCATCTATTCCGGTCATCTCTTCAGCCAACCATGTGATGGTGTCCTTCAGGTACGTAGTTACCTTTTCATAATCTTTTCGAAAATGGGTCATAAAATCGCTGGATGGAGTATAATCATTCATGGGAACCATGGTACTTGTGATATCCTTCCTTCCATCCCTGTTAAATGTGATGGTTACCTCACCTGCAAACCGGGCGTGACTTCCCGGATCGATAACCAACACACTATCTCCGGTAGCGTTAACTACCCACTGGCTGGATACCTGGTGATCATGTCCTGCAAAAATCACATCAAATCCTGGCACCTGTTCTGCCACCAATAAAACTGCATTTTCGTTCAGGTATGGTTCCGGATTTCCACCATAACCGGCATCGGTGCCTGCATGGAATAATCCCACCACCAGGTCAGGATCCTCCCGATCTAATATCCTGGGGATCCATTCACGGGCGGTCTCCACCATATCCCGAAACTCCATTTCCGGCCATAGATTTTTCGGCAACCAGTTTGGAATGCCCGGCGTAATCAGACCCAGGACTGCAATCCGTTTTCCACCTGCTTTTAGTACGGTATAGGGCTCAAAATAGGGTTCCCCGGATTCTGAATGAACGGCATTGGCCGCCAGCCAGGGGAATTTGAGTTCAGATTGGATCTTATCATAAACCACAGGTCCGGTTTCTATATCGTGGTTTCCTACAGTTCCGGCATTATATCCCATGTAGTTCATGACCCGGGCTGAAAGATGCGCTGGTATGGGATCAATAAAGTTATAGTAGTAAACGGGGGGTTGACCCTGCAGAAAATCCCCGTTATCCAGAAGAAAAAACAGGGTGTCTTTCATTCTCCTTTGCTCAGACACATAATTATATATATGCGCCAGTGAATGATCGGATGCTTCTCTTTCAATGAAATCATATGGGTAGATCATCCCATGCACGTCGGTGGTAACTGCAATTTTAACGATTGTATCGCTTGTATTACAGGCCGATGTGAACAAAAGAGTGAACCACAATGCCCAAAAAAGAAATTGACTCATTCCCGCTAATTTCGATCAAGTAAAGATTTTTATGCGAAATCGACAAATGTCGGTGGAGTTGCCAGATCGGAGCGGTAAAAAAGACAGTATTTAAAACGATCATTTTTTAGCAATCAAATCACCTAACTTGAGATGAGACAAACCGTACCGATAAATCTCAAAAAAACGACATGTTGCAAAACATCCTGCACGGAGAGCAACATTGAGAAGCTGGTACATGCTGGTTCTTATTCTCCCCGGCTAATTATTCTTAAAAAATTGTGAGTGAATTGAGTACTCATATGTAATTATATGCACTGCAGGTGTGTATCGGTGATGGCGTCGATATATATCGATATAATTCCCGCAAGGATGGTGAAAATCGGATACATATCTCTAGTGTGAATCTTTGAACAATACAATCTGACAGGATAATTTTAGACAAAATCTTTAAGCTATGAAAAAGAATATCTCAATTGTTACTTTATTAAGTGGATTTGCACTGCTTTTGGTAGGAGCTATTATCCTGAGCAGCTGTGAAGGTCCTATGGGTCCTGCTGGCGCTACTGGTGCTGATGGAGTTGATGGAGTTGATGGAGCTGATGGTTCTGATGGTACCGACGGTGTGGCGGGTAACGCAGTGTGTCTAACATGTCATAATACTGCAGTTAAAGGAGTAGTTACTGCACAATATGAAATAACCCGGCATGCCACGAGCAATCCATTATGGCCTGGAGGTCCTACTGTCGTTGAGTATGCGGGAGGCAGGAACGATTGTGCCAAGTGTCATACACATGAAGGTTTTGTAGAAACAGTGTGGACCGGTCAGGATACGACAGCTGCTGGTATTCCTATACCCCAACAAATCCGATGTAAAACCTGTCATGATTTCCACTCCTCACTGGATTTCGAAAATGAATCCAATGCTGCAATCAGGACAACAGCTGCGGTAGTTTTAATGGCAGGTGGTACAGAGGTTGGGTTTGATAACATTGAAGCAAATCTTTGTATGCATTGTCACCAGGCCATGTCGAGTCCGGCTGATGATGCAGATGGCAGTGCTTTGGTTTACATTTATCCACATTATGGGGCGCATCATGGGCCACAGGCAAATTTCATTAATGGTGAAGTAGGATATGAATTTGGATTGGATCTTTCTGTTGCAGGCATCCATGAATCAGGATCAGACTGCGTTAGCTGCCATATGCATGCCGGGGGAACTGAAACCGGTGAGCATACCTTAGTTGTGGGTATTGAAGCCTGTACCGGTTGTCATACCGATGCTACTGATTTTGATATCAATGGAGCAGTGACTGAGATTGAAGGATTGCTGGAGCAACTTGAAACAGCACTTATAGCAGCGAACATGCTTGATGAAGACGGACATGCCATCGAAGATGTAATGCATCAGGCAGACTCAGCCGGTGCATTGTGGAATTATATCCTCGTTGAGGAAGATGCCAGTACAGGAATACACAATCCAGCCTACACCAAAGCGCTATTGAATAATTCTTTGAGTGTATTTAATTAATCAAAACCCAATCACAAAAAAAAAGGCTTCCAATGCGGGAGCCTTTTTTTAATGATTAATTGATAAATTCCACTCTTATCCCGTATCACTGATCTGTTTGAGGCGGTGATAATCGAGCACCTCAATTGATTTTCCCTCCATTTTGATAATACCTTCCTCGTTAAATTCCTTTAGCATTCTGATCACAGTTTCGGAACTCATCCCTGAAAGCTCTGCAAGCTCTTTGCGGGACAGGGGCAGGTCAAATTCAGTGTTTTTAAAGATCCGGTCGGAAAGACACAATAGAATATCGGCCAGCCTTCCGAATGCCTGCTTGAAAGTCAGACAGAAAAATCTGCCATAGATCTGTATGCTGTTGGCACTCAGGATATCAATGACCTCTTTCACAAATTCGTTATTCTGCTCCATCAGTTTCCTGAATGCATGCACATCGATCTGTCTGATCTCCGAATCCATATAAGCCATGGCTGAGTATGGAAAAGTGCAGTGTGCTTCAGATATTGAGGCCAGCCCAAGGAAAGTACCATCAGGAATGACTCTCAGCACAAGTAAATTAGATCCATTTTCCAGGAAGACTTTGGCCAATCCTTTTTCCATATACATTACATGAGAAACAAAGCCACCCTGTTTGCAGATCATTTCACCTTTGCGGTATTTGATTAGCACAGAATTTGTATCCAGGAAATCCTTCTGTTCGATGGTTAGTTTTTCGAAACACCTGCACTGGTGGTAACTCAGGGTGCAACCTGAAAATCTTGCAGCATCTTCCATTGAGTATAGTTCAATTCGGGATCAAATATACAAAAGAATCATGAAAAAGTATGATCTATATCAGTTTACTAATCTATCCAGATCAGTTCAAATATATGGCTATTTCAGGAATATTTTCTTTGGCAATTCCACTAAAACCACAACCTTTGCAACCATATGCACCCCACGCATAGACTGATGTTTAGACAGGCACAGTTATTAGAATGTTATTTGTGATACACACTGAAGAAGACTTGGTTATGAAAGATTTGAGAATTGGATCAGGTTTGGTAATGATATTTGTGATTTTAGTCATTGCAGGTATTTCTTGCACAAATTATACCATCCCCGGAAAAGATAGTGGTGAGGTTACTGCAAACTCCTGTGAAGGTTGTCATACTGACTATGAACGCCTGATATTGGTACACACACCTGATACTGCTCCACCACCAAGTGGTTGTGGAGGAACTGCTCCTCATTATGAACCCTATGACCGTGTTTTCCTGGGAGGAACCGGGTATGATTCTTTTCAAACTTCAGGTCACTACGGTGTTGGTTGTACGGGATGCCATAATGGTGTAGGAGATTCCGGTGACAAGCTTGAGGCTCATTCGGGTGACTGGATCAAGTCTCCTTCTTTGGCTCATGAGGAGAAATGTGCCACATGCCACCAGACAAAATCGGATGGTTTCACTACCAGCCTGCATAAC
>JAUVKN010000200.1 GCA_030596245.1 Bacteroidia bacterium
TGATTATTTGCTTCGCAATAAATCCCAGTTTGCTCCTCAACAAATAGGCTTGGGTATGTATTGTATCGCAAAGCGGTTATTTGCTTCGCAATAAATGCCAGGTTGCTCCTCAACAAATAGGCTTGAGTATGTATTGTATCGCACAGTGATTATTTGCTTCGCAATAAATCCCAGTTTGCTCCTCAACAAATAGGCTTGGGTATGTATTGTATCGCAAAGTGGTTATTTGTTTCGCAAACAATCCCAGTTTGCTCACCTAACATATGCTCCAGGGAGTATCAGATCACAAAGCGGTTATTTGCTTCGCAATAAATGCCAGGTTGCTCCTTAACAAATAGGCTTGGGTACATTAGAACCTGATGGTGAACTTAACCTTGAGGCGTACACCCGCTTCCTCCAGCTGAAAGCGCTCGTAAGGATCGTTTGCAATGCTGTTCCAGACCAGGAAGATTTCACGGCCCGGCTGAAGGATCCACTGGAACCTGGACTGCCAGCCCATGCGTTTGGACTGACTGTCATACTGGACAAAATTGTAAAGGGTAATATCCGGACTGAAAAGTATGTTCAGGTTGATCCGGTAGATGTTTGCGATAAATTCATCTTCGGAAAGTTGAATATTGTTTCGGACCAGTTCCCCTCCCACAAACAGAGGAACGATTACTTTATAACCAGCCTTCAGTTTAATCTCATTCCTGGTGCCATTGTAAAAATTTCCGATCCGGTAATCCAGGGTACCCCACAGGTTTCGTCGCTGGGCCGAGTGAAGGGAGAAGGTTTGCCAGAAGAAGCTATAATCACCCGCCGGGATGATGTACCCCTCATATATGGAAAAATCTTCCTCCAGAAGCTCAAAAGATGATACCATTTTCCAGGCAACTTCATCACCTGTAACAAACTTTATTTTCATTGGAGTGGCATCCCATTCCCGGGTCAGCAGCCTGTTATCGAACCCTGTGATATAATCGAATCCGGTTCCGGCCTGAACCTGGATGATTCCCCATTTCTCGGGCCTGGGCCCCACCAAAAAGTTACCATAGGACTGGCGTACTCCCGGTCGGGGGACAAATCCGATCCCTGCCACAAAATTCTCCTGGATTTGCATATGGCCAAACCTTAAATACAACAGATCGTTGGGGTAGACAAATTCTGCTCCGTAAGCAAGCTCTCTTCCCTGGTCCTCCAATAGAGGGTCTTCAAACTGTGTAAAAGATTTTAACCCATACAGGGTAAAGGCCATGTTTTTATCCCCTCGGAATTTGGAAGTCCCCAGTTTCAAATCAACTCCAAGGAGAAGATTGGCCATGTCTTCCAGTGCATTGCCATAGGTAGTGATAAAACCGGCCTGAGATTGGTCCCCGAAATTACGTGAGATCCTGGTCACAGCGAAATGAGAGTTTTTCCACCCGTTTCGCTGATCTTTCATATACTGTGCACCGATGTTCCATTGCCCCGACTGACCGGTGATTTTACTTCCCACCAAAACAGGAATGGGATTCCCGGTAGAATCCAGTCCGATACGCCTTGAGAAAAAGGGGATCAGCCTTGTATTCATGGGATTATCCCTGTCACCGTTAATGCCAAAGTTGAAGTAATTGGCCCCGTCAAGGAAAAAATCTCTTTTTTCGGGATAGAACAACCGAAACCTGGTCAGGTTAATCTCCTGGGCATCCACCTCAGTCTGTGCAAAATCGGTATTCAGGGTAATCGCAGCCTTCAGATTGGGGGTAAGATTATAGTACGCTTCCAGCCCGGCATTGATCACCGGATCAACCTGATCTTCACTTCTCTGATAGTCAGCCCCGGTAAGTCCGTAGGGTACAATATCCAGACCCAGACCCTGACTGATCCCTTCAAGGCCACTCAGGGTACCCGCATCTGAAACCTGAAACTTATGCGTGTTCAGATTTGCCACGGGCCAGTAATCTGTCTCCTCATTACGCATATAGTTTCGGATCAGCTTCAGGCCCCATGTGTCGGAACCCTGATCAAATCCAAGTGTTTTAAACGGGATAGCCATCTCTGTATCCCACCCCTCACTGTGTATTTGAGCCTTACCGGTCCATAATCCATCCCACGCTTTGTTAAATGCAGCCCCATTCTCACTTACAATGGCATCACCAATGGATCCCCTGGGTCCTATCTGGAACCAATATCCATTTCGGTGGTCCAGATAGCTGTCCAGAATGATCTGAACCCGGTCATCATATCTTAAACTTACATCCCTGGCCAACTCCTTGGCTGTGACCATCTCGGGATCTCCATAGCATCGAAATGCGATGTAAAGATTGTGCTGGTCAAATCCGATGTATACTGCCGTTTTCTCCGAGGCGGGCTGACCATTTAAAGGTTCTCTTTGAATGAAATCTGTGATAGGATTGGCTTGCATCCACACCTCTTCACTGATGATCCCGTCAATGATAGGCGGGGTATCAAACCTTACAGCCTGAACGTTTTTCTGAGCCTGGATATGGCACAGGTTGAAAAAGAGAATGAGAATGATTGAAGCGAATCTGTTCGTTGGCATGCATCCTGGGTTTGGCTTCCAAAAGTAATATTTAAAGCCAAATTATTCCCTGGAGATAATTATTTCGCCAGCACTTTCTCTCTCAGTTCCTCAATAAAGCCGGCATCCATCCAATAGATATCCGGATTTCCGTTACCGGATGAGTTATAAAGCGACTGGAGGGTTTCATAGTTCCACTGCCCGGGCTCAATATCAATGGTCCGGGTAGCCATAAAAAAGAAATATTTACCATCCGTTGAGACATAGGGCGACCAGCCCCTGGCATTGTCCAGGTTCACATGCTTTCCCATGTTCACGGGTTCCGACCAATGGTCATTCGTATCCCTGAAGACAATGTAATAGTCCACCCCATCGAAGGCATCATCCATTCCAGCGGCAGGAACGATCATATAACTTTCATCGGGCGATACAAATGCATTGAACCTGTTGGTACCGCAATTCACCTGGTCGGGCAGAAGCTCAGGTTCCTGAAAGGATCCGTTTTCCCACCTGCTGCGGAAGATCTGATTTAACTGACTGCCCTTTTCATTGCGTGTAAAATAGAGTGTACCGTCATGGGTCACCGAAGGAAAAAACTCTCCTCCATCGGTGTTTATCGGCTCACCAGGATTCTTAGGGATACCCCATCCCTCTCCTGATCGATCCACATACCAGATGTCCTGGTCCCCGGTGGGTTCATCTCCATCGGGCCGGGTCGATAGAAAGTAGAGCCGTGACCCGTCGGTCGAAAGGGCAGGCTCGAAATCCAGTACCCCGGGACCTCCCGAAAATGAAACAATCTCAGGTGCAAGCCATTTGCCATTTACCTCTTTCATGCAGAGAATGGTGGAGTAGATATAATTTCCAATGGCCATACAAAAGTAGATCTCCTTTCCATCGTGTGTGATGGCCACATCGCGTGTAAACATGCCTGTGGACACTACCCCTGGCGCAAACAGCGTGGGAATGGAATCGGGAAGGGACTGACCCAGGAAGGGACCCGACAGATTGAGAAAACTGGATTCAGATTCGACCTGTTCAGCTGTTCTGTTACAAGAAAAAGCAATCAGGGCCAATATGATGATCAGGAAAACGACTGAGGAGGTTTTCATAGGTTGGTGTCTGTTTGGAGTTCAATATATACAATATGATGCAACTCTACGGGTTTTACCCTATCCGATGAAAACATCAAAAAAGGATTCCATCCAGGATTCAACCTTTTAGGGGTGGATCAGGACAATATGCTCACCCATTGCCCATGATGGATATTACCGGGAATGCGGCTGTGGTAAGAACAAATATCTGATCCGTTTGTTTGTGATTCCGATATTCTAGTGCCTGGCTCTATGTCGACGACATCGGAGTTGTTGATTTCGTCCAGCAGCTCCCGCTCAAAAGAGAATAGAGATAAATGATTGTCAGGGTCCATTGTATGATGATGGCTACTCCTCTACTCCGAATTTGAAGATGGTTTGAGATATAAATTTTTCACCAGGCCTCAGGATCGAGTTTGGGAAATCGGGTTGATTAGGGGAATCGGGAAAGTGCTGTGTCTCCAGGCACATACCTGAATTTTTTACATAAGTGACGTCTCCCGAAGAGAGTGTCCCATTCAGGAAGTTACCCGTATAAAACTGAACCCCGGGTTCGGTGGTGATCACCTCCACGAACCTCCCGCTTTTGGGATCCATTAATTTGGCTGCCAGCACTTTTTCTTCTGAAGAACCATCCAGAACGAAGTTATGGTCATAGCCACCTGGCTCACCCCCGATCTCTTCGATCCTTTCACCGATTACGAAAGGTTTCCTGAAATCAAATGGCGTCCCTTCCACGTTGGCCAGCTCACCTGTCGGGATCAACTCGTCATTGACCGGAGTGTACTTTGTAGCATTGATATAAAGAATATGGTCCAGAATGGTTCCTTCGCCTGCCAGGTTAAAATAGGTATGATTGGTTAGGTTAATGGGTGTGGCTTTGTCAGTTTCAGCTTCATAGGTGATAAACAACTGGTCCATAATTAATTCATAGGTGACAGTCACCTTTAAAGTTCCCGGATATCCCTCTTCTCCGTCTGGACTCACATAGGTAAGCTTAAGGGCAGCACGTTCATCACAGGAGATCACTTCAGGGGCCCAAAAAACATCGTCAAATCCTTTCAATCCACCGTGCAGGGAATTTTTTCCGTTATTGGCGGCCAGCAGGTAAGTTTCTCCTTCTAAGGTAAATTGTGCGTTGGCGATCCGGTTGCCAAAACGGCCAATCAGGGCTCCGAAATTCGGATGGCCTGCAAGATATTGGTCCAGGTTATCAAAACCGAGGGCTATGTTCCCTATTTTACCACTCTTATCGGGAGTATGGATTTCGGTAATGATCCCTCCGAAATTGGTAATCTTTACCACGCAATCTTTTTCATTCCTGAGGGTGTACAACATCACTGAATCTCCTTCAGGAGTTTTACCGAAAAAGGATTTCTCCACCTTGCATTTGGAATTCTTTTGTTCAGATGTATTATCTTCCTTATTGCCTGACTTACATCCCGCAATCAGGATCATCAGTGTCACAAACACAGAGATACCTGTGATCAGCGGGTACCTGGATAAAGCTATAATCTTCTTGTTCATAGGGCTTATTATTATAATGTTAGTATGCTCGCTTCGCTCGCGTTATTCGTTAATAGGTTAGTTCATAAATACTTTCTCTTTCAAACTTTTTCTCTTTCAAACTCTAACCTTTCACCCCTAACCATCTCATTAAACAATCCATTCATATAGACCAATTTCCCATTGACCCACGTATGGGTCACTTTTGAATGAAAGATCTCTCCCCCGAAAGGTGACCAGCCACACTTATAAAGTATGTTGTTATGAGCGACAGTCCATTCCTGTTCCAGATCTACCAGTACCATATCGGCCCTGTAACCTGGCTCTATGAATCCTCTCTCTTTGACTCCGAAAAGTCTGGCCGGGGCATGACACATCTTCTCCACCACTTTCTCGAGGCTCAGTTTGTTCTGGTAAACCAGTTCCAGCATGGCCACCAGTGCGTGTTGTACCATAGGTCCGCCCGAAGGTGATTCGAAGTATTTGCTCTGTTTCTCTTCGATGGTATGCGGAGCATGATCCGTGGCAATCACATCCAGTTTGTCATTCAAGAGTGCGGCCATCAGCGAGTCCCGGTCATGCTCTGTTTTTATCGCCGGGTTCCACTTGATCAGAGTTCCTTTACGTTCATAATCCTCATCGTGAAACCAGAGATGATGGATGCAAACTTCGGCAGTGATCCTTTTTTTATCAAAGTCAGTACCCTGTTGGAAGAGCTCCAGCTCCCTGGCAGTAGAAATATGGAGTACATGCAAACGGGAATTGTGTTTTTTAGCCAGGTCAACAGCAAGTGAACTGGAAATGTAACACGCCTCTTCGCTCCGGATCACTGGGTGTATATGGACCGGAATGTTATCTCCGAAGCGTTCCTGTTGCTCTTCTGTGTTCTTTCGGATGGTGGTCTCATCCTCACAATGGGTGGCAATGAGTGTGGGTGACTCTGCGAAAATCTTCTCCAGTGTCCTCCGGTTGTCCACCAGCATGTTACCCGTGGAAGATCCCATAAAAACCTTTACCCCGCAATTGCTGGTTGGATCCAGTTTTCTAATCTCGTTGATATTTTCATTGGTGGCTCCCAGATAGAAGGAGTAGTTAGCCATGGAGACCTCTGCTGCACGGTCATACTTCTTTTCCAACTCCTCGATGGTTGTGGTCTGAGGCTTTGTATTGGGCATCTCCATAAATGAGGTAATTCCTCCTGCCACTGCCGCCTTTGATTCTGTGGCGATTTCAGCTTTGTGGGTCAGCCCGGGTTCCCGGAAATGCACCTGGTCATCAATTACACCCGGGATCAGATATTGTCCTCCGGCATCAACAATCTCCACCTGGTCCTGCTCTACACCAGGCTCTCCTTCAGCAACCGCCCGGATGATTCCGCCCCGAACCAGTACAAAACCATGGGTAATGATACCATTATTTACGATCTTTGCATTCTTAACCAAGTAGTTATTCATAATTTATATAGTTCACATTTTTTGCACTTTCCGCTTTCCCACTTTCCGCTTTCCCACTTTCCGTTTTCCCACTTTCCGCTTTCCCACTTTTGACTTTATAACATTCGACTTTCCACTAGCTGTGTAGCAGCGTCTCAGCGACTGTATTTCCTGAACCAACTACCCACCTTCAATCTTATCACTCCAAAAATGGCTTCGCTAACGATCATTCCTGACATTTTTGATGTTCCTTCCTTGCGATCGGTGAAGATAATGGGCAATTCAACCACGTTAAATCCATACTTCCAGGCCTTAAATTTCATCTCAATCTGGAACGCATATCCTTTGAATTTAATCCGGTCCAGGTCGATCACTTCCAGCACCTCCCGGCGGTAACATACAAAACCAGCCGTGGCATCCCTCACCTTCATCCGGGTGATCTGCCTTACATAAACCGAGGCAAAATATGAGATCAACACTCTGCTCATGGGCCAATTCACCACATTGACACCCGAAATATAACGAGATCCGATGGCCACATCTGCTTTGTCGTGGTTGCATGCACTGAATAGCCTGGGCAGGTCATCGGGGTTGTGGGAAAAGTCGGCGTCCATTTCACATATATATAAATAACCCTTCTCGATGGCCCATTTAAAACCCATGATATAGGCAGTTCCCAACCCCAATTTCCCAGAGCGCTCCAAAAGGTGGAGCTTGTCATGATGGGCGGACTGCAATTCTTTTATCCTTTTGCCCGTTCCGTCAGGTGAATTATCATCTACAATCAGCAGATGTGTATGGATGGAGAGGTTTAAAACAGCATCAACGATACTGCCTATATTTTCTATCTCATTATATGTGGGTACGATGACCAGCCGTTCATTCATCTTGTAACTTTCCAAAACAACAAAATTACATCATTTTTCGAAGAATGTGCTAGGCCGGTAAAAGGAAAGGCTTATATTTGCTGGCCGTTTAAAAAACAGGGTTCTTTGATAGGTGTTTTCTAAATTACAGATTCCCAGGATAATGAGATTTTTCTAGAAAAAAATCGAATGAATGTTTGGAGATTAAAAAAGAAAGCCCTTATCTTTGCATCCGCTTTTAAAAAGCACTGTTCTAAAAAAGATTGAATCGAAGCCCGCGAACGAAGTGGGTAAATTGTGAAGAAAGATGTTGGGAGGTTTAGATAAAGTTCTTATCTTTGCAGTCCGCAAAAACGGAACAAAGTTCTTTGAAAATATTGAAGTAAGAATTAGGTAAAGAAGTCACCTGAAATTCCAAAATGAATTTTAAGGAGTGAAGAATCCTTGAGCAAATTAAATTTTTTTTACAATGAAGAGTTTGATCCTGGCTCAGGATGAACGCT
>JAUVKN010000318.1 GCA_030596245.1 Bacteroidia bacterium
ATTGCGCAGCTAAAAGTAATTATATTTTGATAAAGTTTAAATTTAAATAATAGCGTTTTCAATCTTTGATCCTCTATGTGAACAGGCTGTTCTGCTTTATTGAGGCTGGATCTCGAACACGACTGATTGTGCCCATCGATCAGCTTCGATTTTTAAAAAGGCAGTGACCTCTTCCCTTGAAGCCCAGCGGGGATCTTCCTTCTCCCAAAGAGCATAAAACCTGTAGGGGACAGGTTGATCCGGTTGTACATCAAGGAGAGCATAGTAGGTCTGGGTAACTCCTTCACCGCTCTCTTTGGTTTCACCGTGAGTTTTCAGATAAACGGTGGGGACAATCATTGCCATAGCCATAAGGCTGGCATCTTCAGCCTGGTAGTCATGGGTCATAAAACCAGTATAGTAATCGTTTAAATTAAGCACATACAGGGTGTCGCTCTTCATGTTCACAATACCGGGAACAAAATTCAGGCTTAAATCGGATCCCGAATAGGTCACATTACTCTGGTAACAGTGCCTGCCGGCGACGATTTCGATTTGGTGGGTCACCTCCAGTGGGGAGTCCTGCACATTCCAGTTTGTATAGGAGAGGTTGAACCGGCTGCGCTGGGAACCTTCAAACTGGACCTCATAGGATCCGGATCCATTGTCACCCACCCTGTAGATGGAATCGTTGAACATATACCCGATAGCTCCGGCACCCAGACTGGTTCCAACCTTTAACACATCCATTCCCCACTGGTCCGGTTCGTGGTAACTCTGTCTTCCGGCAACTCCTACACTGTCAAGGACCATGGACCTGGTGAGTTTCCCGAATATATCCATCCCATTTCTCTGATCCAGGTAATTCCTGAAACCAACCATATCACTCTCCCATGCCGGACCTTCCATTTGAAATGCTTCTCCGGTAATGCCGGAATAGTTGTGGTAACCCACTCCCTCCAATCTGGCTGCTTGTAAGAGTTCAGGATAATCCGGTTTGTTCGCTCCCAGTCTCAGGTTGGTGCGTACCTCAAATGAAGGGAACTCCTCAGGAGAGATGAATTTGAGTATAAGCGTCATTTGACTGGACGGACCAATATCGGTCAGTGCAAACAGCTCATCCCATTCACCATCTCCATCCAGGTCATCTGCCTGACAGGGAATATATGCTCCCTCCATATTTTCTAGAATGGGTAGTTGTCCCGTGGGGATCTCGGTCCATTTTGCGATTGCACTTCTGGAGAGAAGGATGGTAGCATCATTCCGCTGCTGATCAATTGGATTGAAAACCTGCAGACGGATCTCCTGTGGTGAATTACAGGAAACTGCCAGAAATGTGATGAATATAAACAGAATTATTAAGATTCTCATGATGTTGATTTTTATGAAACGTTATAAATAGGGATTTGAGTTACTCCTCGTTGGAGGGTTTTCCGATGGTGGCCAGGATCCCTCCGTCAACGTAAACCACCACACCATTCACAAAATCGGATGCTTTGGAGGCCAGGAATATGGCTGTGCCGGCCAGATCATCGGGGTCGCCCCATTTACCTGCAGGGGTTCTGTTAAGGATAAACTCATTAAAAGGATGACCTCCGACGCGTATGGGAGCGGTTTGGGCTGTGGCAAAGTATCCTGGACCAATGCCGTTAATCTGAATGTTATGCCTGGCCCACTCGGTGGCCATGTTTTTCGTAAGCATCTTTAATCCTCCCTTGGCTGCCGCATAGGCCGATACGGTATTTCTACCCAGTTCGCTCATCATGGAGCACATATTGATGATCTTTCCATAACCTCGACCCACCATTCCTTTTGCTACAGTTTTGGACATGATAAAGGGACCGGTAAGGTCCACATCTAGCACCTCTCTGAACTCTTCAGCTTTCATTTCAAGGATAGGGATCCGCTTGATAATTCCTGCATTGTTCACCAGGATATCAATGGGCCCCACCTCTTTTTCAATGACCGGGATGGTTCGTTCCACAGCCTCCTCGTCAGTAACATCCAGGAGATACGTATGCACTTCGATCCTATTTTTCGCATACTCCTTTTTTGCTGTTTCAAGCTTTTCGGAGAACATGTCATTTACAATGATTGTAGCTCCTGCCCTTGCAAGTCCCGTGGCAATAGCCATTCCCAGGCCATGCGTTCCACCTGTCACCAAGGCTGTTTTTCCTGTTAGATCAAATAGTTTCGTTGACATAATATATAAGGTCTGGATATGGTTATAAAAATTCTTTCCGGATGGGGGAGAAGCTGTCGATAACTCTTACCACCGGGGTTAAGGTTTGAATGGTGTGCGGGATTCCTGAAGGAACAGCAAACAGGTCGCCTTTCTGTAGCCTCTGTTCACCAACTCCCTTAATAAATAGTATAAGTTCACCTTCGGCAATGTATGAAACCTGTTCATGTGGGTGATCATGGAAGGGGTCAGCGATTTCGGCCGGTCCGTTGGTGAATTCAACTACCACCAACATCAGGTTTTGTGTGTGGATAAGTTTTCGCCTTAATCCCGGACCAATCGGGGTCCAGTCAGATGCAGTGTCGATTAAAATGTGGTTGTGCATTGTCGTCCGCTTTTTAGCGCAATTCGTTGGGTTGGATCACATCCATATCCCCGTAATCGAGGTTTTCACCTGCCATTCCCCAGATGAAGATATAGTTGTTTGTCCCGGCTGCCGAGTGAATGGACCAGGGAGGTGAAATAACTGCCTGTTCATTGGTCATCCAGATATGTCGTGTCTCTTTCGGGTCCCCCATGAAATGACAGATGGCTTGTCCATCGGGTACCTCAAAATAGAAATAGGCCTCCATGCGTCTGTCATGCAGATGAGGAGGCATGGTGTTCCATACGCTGCCCGGTTTCAGCTCGGTCATGCCCATTTGCAATTGACAGGTTTCAACAATGGAGTTCACCAGCAGTTTGTTGATTTTCCTGGCATTGGATTGCTCCAGGGCACCCAGTTCCATTACCTCAGCATCGGCCAGGGTAACCCTTTTGCATGGAAAAGATTGATGGGCAGGGGCTGAATTAAAATAGAGATGTGCCGGTTGATCTCCATTTCGACTGATCATTTCAACTTTTTTGGACCCGGCACCCACATAAAGTGCATCTTTATAACCAAGGTCGAAATCGATTCCGTCTACACGAATGGTGGCATCACCACCCACATTGATGATTCCCAGCTCCCGACGGTCACAAAAGTGTTCAGACTTCAGGGGATCGATGGTGGTTAACTCCAATTTATTAACGGGTACGGCGCCCCCAACGATATAACGATCGTTCATGGAATAGACCAGATTAATCTCACCGGGCACCATCAGGGTATGGACCAGGAATTCCTTTCTGAGTTTTTCGGTTCCATATTGTTTTGCATCCCCGGGATGATTGGAAAATCTGACTTCGTAATTGATTGACATAATTAATAGGTTTATCTGGTTAGTATTGAACTATTTCTGATAATTAATTCCGGCTTTAGAACAATCTGGTCGCAACTCTCGGCAGGGGTGGTTTTTTTACCACACTGGAGGAACATTTCCGCCACAATCTTGCCCATTTCACCACCTCGTTGATCCACCGTAGTGAGAGAGGGTTCCAGGAATGCTGTAAAAGGTTCATTGGCAAAACCAGTAATCCCCAAATCCTCGGGAATCCTGAGTCCTTGTTTCAGGGCTGCCTGCATGACACCCAGGGCAGCAAAATCTCCGGCACAGAAGTATGCGTCGGGAACCCCGGACAATTCGATACCGGTTTCAAAAGCCGATTCACCCCCTTCAAGGATCAACGGTTTTTCCATGATCCAGGAGGGTGGAACATCAATGCCAGCTTCTGTCATGGCTTTCAGGTATCCATCTTTCCTTTCCCTGTAAACGGTTATGTGATCAGCTCCTGCCACATGCACAATTCTTCTGTACCCCTGCTCCAGGAGATGTTTTACATTCAGATAGGCCCCCAGCTGGTCATCAACTACCACCGATCCAACGTTGGTACCTTCGAAGACCCGGTCAAAGAATAACAACCGGATGTCTCGCTCCAAAAGTACTTTTAAATGATCGTTACTGGTGGTTTCCATGGAGATGGAGAGAAGGATCGCATCTACGCGTGCATTGATTAAAGTTTTAATGGCTGATGCTTCATTCTCAACCCGTTCGTGGGTCTGACAAATCATCAGGTTATACCCGGAAGCAGCAAGTACTTCTTCCATACCCCCAATCACATTGGCAAAGAAATTCCGGTTGATCCGTGGTACTATTACACCCACAGTTCTGCTTTTTCCTCTCCTCAGAGAAGATGCCACTACATTGGGTTGATAATTGTATCGCTCTGCCAGCTTCTTTACTGCCTCACGGGTTGACTGACTAATGCGGGGATGATTTTGCAGAGCACGGGAAACGGTAGAAGCTGAAACATTCAATTCCTTTGCAATATCATGGATGGTTATGTGCTGCTTGCTCATGTGATTTCTACAAAGTTATAAAAAGTGTACAATCGATTGCGCA
>JAUVKN010000166.1 GCA_030596245.1 Bacteroidia bacterium
TGATCCATCATGGTCTCATCGAACTGACCCTGCAAACGCGAATTGTCAGCTTCACCCGCTTTGGGAACGGTAATTCCGGCCAGAAGGCTAAATAAAATCAGTGATGCTCCCAGGGTCCATGTGGCTTTTTCAAGAAAATCGGCAGTTTTGCGAACCCCCATGTACTGGTTGGATGATGAAAAGTTGGAAGCCAGGCCTCCACCTTTCGAATTCTGCACAAGTACAATTAAAATTGTAAAGATGCAAATGACAACAATCAGTACCGTAAATACAACGAACATTTTATTACCTCTTTATGAATGGTTTATATTCTTAATTTTCTCAATTTGAGCTGCAAAGTAAGCACTTTTTTCCGGATATTTCAAACTTAATTTCTCGTAGGCATAAATGGCTTTTGCATACAATCTCTGCTTCACATAGATCTTTGCCAGGGTGTCGGTAATGAAACCATCGTGCTCCCGAATGGAGGAGAGTGAAACATCGCCTTTGAGACTGGTTGGCTTATCTGCCCGAATGACTCCTGGTTCTTCATTAATGAAATTATGTATCAGATTGTTATTGGCCGACACTTCAGGCTTTCGTTCTACTACATCAATGGCAGGTGGCTCCATTCGCTCAGGGCCAGGTTCCTCCCTTTCGGTCTTCTCTGTTACCACCGCCTGAATGAGGGTCTCGGAGGGTGACTCTCCCTCCCCAGATAAATCTTCGTCCAAAGCAAGGTCCAGTGTGAATGAATCCTCTCCATCCTCTTCATCCAGCTCCAAAAGGTCTGCAGCCGGATCAGGACCAGCATAGGGAGCATGCTGTTCTATGATCACATCTGCCTGTTTGTGGGGTTCCTCAGAAAACTGGATTCCCACTGGTTCTTCAGGTAAGAGCTCATCTTTTGGCTCCGTCATTTGAGGTTGAATCACCTCGGTCACCAGCTGGTATAATTTCCTCCTGTCACTTGAATAGACAGCAGCCACTTTCAGCTCTGTTTCCTTTTCATGGCCCAGGGCCTCCCTGATCCGCACTTTCAACATATGAGCCAGACTGAACATGGGATAGTTCCGGCACAGGTCATTCACATCTTCCAGGTTAGCCGGAGAATAGTGGTCTGTACTGAGCAGGCGGATGATATCTGAAGGATCCATATTAAAAAATATTACCAGGAGACAAATGCCCTGTTGAAGATATCCTCAATCAGGTACTCAACGATAAGTTCGATAAGCTCATTCTCAACATCCGTAAGGTTCAGTGTTGCATCATAATCTTCATACCTGGAGAAACTTGTATCATAATCGAGTTCAGGCTCCAACTCATTGGTGTACTTAACCCGTACGGTTATGGTGAGTCTGTTGCGTGCGGCAGTTTCCTGACCCGTAATGGCAGTAGGTCTGGTATTATAACCGGTAATCTCTCCGGAGAAACTAACATCCCCGCCATCGGTGGAAAGATTCAGACTTGTATTTCCCTGTATCTTGTCCAGCAGGGCATCGGTGAATACCTGGCTCAACTGGGCCTGAACAATGGGAGCCCGGTTGGGAAAGTATTGTACCGAGTAGGTCTGGACCTCAGGGGAGATATTTACGCCACTGAACGAATAGGTCACTTTGCACTGCTGTATGGTGACAGCAAAGGTGACAAGAAGGGTGACAAGAAGGGTGAAATGAACTGCCGCTCCGAACATTTTTCTGGTATGTTTACAAAATCCCTTCATTCCTATTGTTCAATGTTATACTCTTTAATCTTCCTGTACAATGTCCTTTCCGAAATCCCAAGGTCCTGGGCAGCATATTTTCTCTTTCCATTGTGCTTTTCCAGCGCTTTGATAATCAACTCTATCTCTTTATCTTCAAGGGAAAGTGACTCTTCAACAATCTCTTCTGTATCGGTGATATGCTCATCATCCCTGCTATTTTTGGTGTGCATCTGATGTGTAATCAGCTTCTCGGCTTCTGTGGGCAGGTCATCTGCCGTTGAATAGAGCTTTTTAATGATTCCCTCATTTTCTTGCTCAATATCGGTACTAACAACTCCCGTTTCAATGATCTGGGCCACCAATTTTTTCAGATCATTCATATCCCCCTTCATATCGAACAACACCTTATACAGGATCTCTCTTTCAGAGTTGAAGGTCTCCTCGCTGATCAGATCTTTGTTGATCAGGGCAGGCAAACGGGATTTATGATAGTCAGGCAAGTATTGAATCAGTGACGAAGCGGACACCTCCCGTTCCGGCTCGATAATCGAAAGCTGTTCTGTTAAATTTTTTAGTTGTCGCACATTGCCTGGCCATTCGTAGTTAAGCAATATCTGACGCGCTTCTTCGTCAAGTCTGATGGATGGCATGCGGTACCGGTCGGAAAAATCTGCAGCAAATTTCCTGAATAACAACAGAATATCATCCCCCCGTTCCCTTAATGATGGGATATGAATGGGAACTGTATTAAGCCGGTAGAACAAGTCTTCCCGGAATTTACCCTTCTTAATAGCCTGCACAATATCCAGGTTGGTTGCGGCCACCACCCTTACATCGGTTTTCACAACTATGGAGGAGCCTACCCTGATGAACTCTCCGGTTTCAAGGACCCTCAATAACCTTACCTGGGAGGATAGAGGCAATTCAGCCACTTCATCCAGGAAAATAGTGCCACCATTGACTACTTCAAAATAGCCTTTCCTCGCATCAAGGGCCCCGGTAAAAGCACCCTTTTCATGTCCAAACAATTCGGAGTCGATCGTACCGTCGGGAATAGCTCCACAGTTCACAGCAATATAGGGACCATGCTTCCTGATACCCAGGGAGTGGATAATCTGCGGAAAAGCTTCCTTGCCGGTGCCACTTTCACCTGTGATCAATACGCTCAAATCGGTGGGCGCTACCTGTCGGGCAATATCAATGGCCCTTTCCAGTCCGGGAAAAGTCCCAATAATACTAAACCGTTGCTTTATCTGTTGAATCTCCATGCAATCTCTGACAAAATAACCTGAAAGTATGACAAAATTACAATTTTAGCCGGATTCAAAAAGATTTATCTCTATAGTTTCCTGTTTTTGAAATAAAAAGGTGTGGATACTCCTGAAGGCCTGAAGAAAATCAGCTCACAGATCTAAATCCTTATTCGTGATGAAGTATACTGGCCGGATTGGTTCGTGCTACCCGATAGGCCAGATAAGATACAGTGAACAATGAAACTACCATGGCTGTCAATGCAGCAATTAAATAGATCCACGGCTTAAATCCAATATTAAAGGGGAAATCATGCAACCAATTTTGCATGAAGATATAGGCAACAATCCAGGCCAGCAATACTGAAACACCCATGAGAAGCATGATTTCACGGGAAACTACCATAACCACTTCACCAATGCTGGCACCCATCGCCTTCCTGATCCCAATTTCCCTGGTTTTGCGGTGCGTATTGTGCAGGGTCAATCCAAATAGTCCCAGGCAAGCAATCAGGGTTGCAAGAATGGCGAACATCAGGGATAAGCGCCCGGTCCGTCGTTCCTCCTTGTAATAGTTATCCAGCTCCTCATCCAGGAAGAAGAACTGAAAAGGTGCTTCATTGGTCATGTTCATCCAGGTTTTCCGGATTCTTTTCAGTGTGGAGGGCACACCCTTCCCTGCAACACCAAGTCTGATGGTAATATAGCCCGGTAAATCATAATCTTCAGATTTGTATCTGATCATATAAGGACCTACGGGATCGCGTAGTGAACTGTGATGAAAATCCTTCACAACACCAATGATCCTTAGTTGATTTGTATCTCCCTGCTGTGTAGGCTCCAGGATTATTGCCTTGAATGGATCCTCGATTCCGTATTCCTCTACAGCAGCCTGGTTGATTAGTATGGCCGAACTGTCTGTGGAAAACTGATGGTCAAAAAAGCGACTCTTCCTGTCAGCGAAGTTGAAGTTGTATGTTTTCATGAATTCATGATCCACATAGTTGGTACCGAACAGGTAATTCTTTGAAGCTTCTCTTCCCTTGATCATGTAGGACTCTGTACTGTTGTTAAATCCCAGGTATGTGGTAGAATTTGTGGCCGACACAACTCCGGGAATTTTCTCAATTTCCCTGCAGAAGGTAAGTATGCTCTGATTCAGTGGGTAGATTCGTTTCATGACCACCAACTGTTCCTTATCATATCCCAGGTCTTTGTTAAGCATGTACCGCAATTGATTGGATACAATGAGTGTTCCAACAATAATAGCAACGGATATGGTAAATTGGGTAATGACCATGATACTCCTGAAATAACCGGCCCTCCGTTTGCCCTGAAAATCCCCTTTGATTCCCTCCACAGGCTTAAACCTTGCCAGGAAAAAGGCAGGATACACCCCACTTAAAAGCCCAACCAACAATGCCAGTAAAATAACCAGGGGCAACAGGGTTTGGTGCTGTGAAGAGTTCATCCTCAGATCCAGGTCCATGGCCCGGTTAAACCACGGCAGGGATAGCTCAACAAGGATCGATGCAAAAGCAAGAGCAATGATGCTAAGAATTACCGATTCGGTAAGGAATTGATAAATCAATAATTTTCGGTCTGACCCAGCCACCTTTCTTAATCCTATCTCACGGGATCTTGTGGCAGCCCTGGCAGTGGACAGGTTCATGAAATTGATGGAAGCAATAACCAGGATGAAGAACGCAATCAGCGCAAAAATTTGGATATAAAGCCTGTCATTCACCGGTCGGAAACAGATCTCCAGTCCCACTTCAATATCGGGTTGCAGGTGAATATCAATAAGTGGCTGAAGAAAAACCCCGTACCTGTTCCCTCCTGCAATCCATTCTTCGGGTCCTAATCCCAGAATTGATTCAAGTTCAGGTCGGATGTGTTCCATCATCACAGCAGCCATTTTCTCCTCAACCTTTTCTCTGTCAGCTCCAGGAGATAACAGAACATAACTGAACATTGAGGCCTGGAACCATGTATCACTCTGTGAAAGTTCAAGTTTTGCCATGGAAGCGATGAAATCGGCGAAGAAATGGGAATTCTCAGGCAAGGCCTCAATTACCCCTGTGACCATATAATAGTTACTGTCTCTGTTCACGCTAAGCATGAGTCCCAGTGGATCCCGATCTCCAAAGTACAACCTGGCCTTCTCCTCTGTGATCACCACTGAATTGGAACGGGACAGTGCCGTGGTGGGATCACCCTGTAAAAAGTTGATGCTGAAAATATCAAAAATGGTTGAGTCGGCAAACAAAAAATGATCTTCGATGTGCTTCTCGCCGTCATACCAGATCAACCTCTGGTTGTATACATCAAAACGGACAAATTTTTCAATCTCGGGGATCTCATTGGTGAATGTGGGGGCCATGATCATGGAGGTCCATGCTCCTCTGAAGGTCTGATCACCCATCACTCCATCGATGTAGAGCCTGTGAATACGGTCACTGTTTTCATGGAACCGGTCATAGCTCAACTCTTTAAGAATGAACATGAGTATCAGGATGGAACTGGCCATACCAATCGCCAGACCTGAAATATTAATCAGGGTGAAAACCTTGTTCTTACTTATATTTCTAAGTGCTACAGTAAAGAAATTCCTCCACATGACACATTCATTGACATTTGTAAAAACAGTTTTCGTGCCATAAAGTTTAAGACACTGTTAATAAAATAGTTGATCTTTAAGCATGCGATGCCAACAGAGGGAAAAGTGTTCGGAATCGAACCTGGTCTGCACGAAATGGAACAATATAAGTTTACAGGTTGAAGAAGACCCTGAAGGTATAGAGGGAGTAGTCCTTTGAAAGGCCCTCAAAATCATATTCTAGCTTATTTCCGGCTGTTCTGGCCATCTCGATAAAGCCAAGTCCAGCCCCTCCTTTTGCTGTAAACTCCCCATTGGTAATCGTAGTTTTATAAAGCTCTTTCAACTCCGCTTTATTTCGACTATTCACATTGTCAATCCTGGCTCGAAGAGGATTCACATCTTCATTTTTCACAGGATTCTTCGTAATAAGTTCAATGTTGGAAGAGTTCCGGTTGATCTGACAGGAGGGACAGAATCCAGATTTCTTATCCCCATTGCACTGAAACTGATCATCGTATCTGCTGATGTTCTCAAGAGCCTCGATCATAATGGAAATCATTTTCTTATAGGTCTTGAAGGAGAGTTCATGATCCTGAGAGGCCATTTTGAATTCCGACAGTAACCAGTCAATAGTACTGAAAGAAAGCGGACCCCGATAGGACAGGATTGACTTACTCAACATTGCGCGTCAGGTTTGATACCGTAATTTAAGAAAAACTACTTAAAGATTTATCGTTGTTATCCACATACCCTGAATCCTCTGGGAGCCCCTCTCCATAACTGGCTTCAACGGCCAGTCTGTCACATCGTTCATTCTCCGGAATACTGGCATGTCCCTTCACCCAAATAAAAGTGACAGAATACTTCCTGTACAACTCCAGGAGTTGCTGCCATAGATCGGCGTTCTTCTTTTTTTTATATCGTTTTGCCTCCCAGTTAAAAACCCATCCCTTATTCACGGCATCGGAAACGTACCGCGAATCGGTGTAAATCTTTACCTTCAGATCATCTCGCTTCAGGGTTTCCAGTCCTCTGATAACTGCAAGTAGCTCCATCCTGTTGTTGGTGGTTAACCTAAAACCTTCAGAGAGCTCTTTCCTGTGCTTTCCATAGAGCATTACCACACCCAGTCCACCGGGACCAGGATTTCCCCTTGCAGAACCATCGGTATAAATGACTATCTCACCCTGGGACATGGTTGCATTACTTTACGAGGGTCATCTCATTCACCAGGTGACTGGCCCCGGCATATTTATCAATGATGAACATTACATACCTGATATCCACATTGATACACTTTTGTAGTTCGGTCTCAAATGCAACATCACCGCTCATGGCCTCCCAATTGCCATCGAATGCTAACCCGAGTAGCTCACCATTGCCATTAATTACAGGACTTCCAGAGTTTCCACCTGTAATGTCGTTGTTGGTGGTGAAGCAAACGTTCAGCTTGCCATCAACACCATATGGTCCATAATCTTTCCCCTGGTATAACTCCTTGAGCCTGTCGGTTACTTCGAATTCGAAATTAGAAGGGTCCTCTTTTTCCATGACACCTTTAAGGGTGGTATAATGTGTGTAAAGAACGGCATCCCTGGGAAAATAATCCCCCACTTCACCATAATTCATCCTCATGGTTGAATTGGCATCTGAATAGAATTCCTTCCCGGGGTACATTTCAACCAGTCCTTTCAGGAAGAGTCTGCTACCCCTGGTATAGGCTTCATCATATTCCGCAAGCCTCCCCCTTAATTCAAAATACTTTTGTGAGGCTATCATAGCAATATAGGCGGGATCCTTCCTCAGTACCTTTAAAGATGGATTGTCCAGGAAAGCCAGAAAGCTCTCCTGGTCAGTTACAATTGATCTCTTGAAGTACTTCTCCACATATTTCTCTGCATCACCTTTATACTTGGTTTTGACCTCAAGAATATTGGATGGCAGGTACTCTTCATCCAGCTCCTCAATCAATAATTTGATCATGGCCGTCATCACTTTTTTATCGGTGGATTGATTGTAATCCTTATAGAAATCGGCCGAGACCTCCTTCAGTCCTTCAACCACATTGCTGACATCCTCCTGGTAGGGCTCCGGATCAGCCAGCACCCACTCAAGCGCGGTGAGGTCGCTTGCGAACATCACTGACTCCATTCCTCCCCTGAAAATAGTTTCCTCCAGATACTGGTAGGCATTTTGCAGTTCTTTCCGCCCATCTACAGCTTCCCTGATATCCTTCAGTGCATTTCCGTAAGATGCTTTTCGGTTTTTGTCCTGGTCCACCCATTCGGTAAAAGCTGCTTCACGTTCCTGTTTTTTTCCTACCACATTTAAACTTTCAAGACCCTTACTCTGACCAATGGAATATTTCCAATAGTTGGAGGAGCGTGAGTATTTGGAAGCGTACTGAATCCTCACCTTATCATCGGCCATCATATCTGCTATCTGGAGGTCCTGCTTGATCCCCCGGATGTGGATCCGGTTGGGGTGCTCGATCTCAAGCAATTCCTTAATCTCCCATGAAGTCATATAGCGATCGGTGCTCCCGGGAAATCCCATCACCATGGCAAAGTCACCTTTTTCATAACCTTTCAATGAAATAGGGAGGTAGTGCTTTGATTTCAATGGTATATTGTCGGCACTATATTCAGCAGGTTTCCCATCAGGACCAGTATAAACCCTGAATATTGAAAAATCACCCGTATGGCGGGGCCACATCCAATTGTCCGTATCATGACCGAATTTTCCAATGGATTCCGGCGGGGCACCTACCAGCCGTACATCGGTGTAAGTTTCAGTCACAAATAGAAAAAACCTGTTCCCATTGAACATGCTCTCTACTGTCGCCTCATAATGGGTTCCGACCGTGGCATCCGATGAAATGGAACGCTCAAGTGACCTGATCTTTGAGTTGCGTTCCCCCATATTCATCTCCTCATTCAATTCCGGGGCAATCTGCCCGGTTACCTCTTCCATCCTCACCAGAAAGGTGATGGTTTTTCCTTCGTTGGGCAACTCTTCATCCCTGGTCATGGCCCAGAAACCATTCTTCAAATAATCGTGTTCTATCGAACTATGATACTGGATCTCGCCATATCCGCAATGGTGGTTCGTCAGAAGGAGTCCGTCGGGAGAAACCAACTCTGCCGTGCAGGATCCATCGTCCAGTGCTCCCACCGCATCCTTCAGGCTTGCATGATTAATGCTGTAGATCTGCTCTGCCGTAAGCTGCAAACCCATCTCGTTCATTTCATCCATGTTAACCTGACCGATCAGGCTTAATAACCACATTCCCTCATCTGCATACACCCTAACCTGGAATGCAAGAACAAGCCCTATTACTAAAAGAGATACTTTTCTCATGTGTTACTTTTTATATGATTTTATAAAAATGATTTACGAAGTAAAATGCAAATATTGTAAAATT
>JAUVKN010000316.1 GCA_030596245.1 Bacteroidia bacterium
ATGGGCCGGCTGTTAATCAGGATCTGGGAATAGGGCCCTTCCATACCGTTCATTCGTACCTGGGAGAATCCGCAGTTCTGACAGTTATTCTCCAGACGGAGTCCTGGAGAGAAGTTAAGTCCTTCCCCAAGGGTCTGGGACTGAGAGGAATGGAAGATCTGCTTGCCTATGGTATTCACAATGACCGGGGCTTCGGTACGCTTTTGTTCGTTTCTGTCGGCCGAAACCACTACTTCTTCCAGGTTCATGATATCTTCTTCCAGATCGAATTTGATTTCGATGGTCGTATTTTCTTTGACGGTGATCTTTCTTTCCTGGGATTTGTAGCCAATGTATGTAACAACGATGATCTGCTCACCCTCGGGGAGGTTAACCAACTGGAAGTGTCCGGTTTCGTCGGTGGAGGTGCCTATGGTGGTTCCTTTCAGGGACACGCTGGCAAAGGGGATGTGTATCCCCTGGCACACCACATGACCCACGATGTTGGCATCGCTGTAGTGCTTCTGCGCCATGCAGAGTTGGGAGAGGGAAAGCAGGAAAATGCTGATAATAATATGTAATTTTTTCATTTGGAATTCGTTGTATGTAAGCGAATATTCGGGTGCCTGGGCGGCACACAACTGTCCCTTCGAAGGGATGTAATAATCAGGGGCTTACATACAGGTTGGCGGGGCCCGTGCCGGGGAATGAGGGACAAAGGCTGTAAACAGGCGTTCTGTGGCCGGCTCATTGAAGCCGGTGGAGGCTGCAAACAGCTTCAAAATAAATGCAGCACTGACAAAGAGTATCAGAGTATACAGCTGATCCAGCAGGAAGAGTTCCGTGTTCGAGTGCTGGTGGGAAGAGTCCGAGTTACCTTCAGTGCTCTTGGAGAAGGGGTGGGCGTGTGTGACCACAGACCCGTTGTACAGGACATGGATGTGGGTATACACGACTCTGTTGATCATCAAAGCTGCCATGGCAACGATCAGCAGGATCGAGAGTGTCCGTTTTAGTCTATGTCCAAAAACCCCTATCATCTGTTTGCAAAAGTACTCATTTGCGCATTGTTGGACCTACCTGCTTTTAGGTATTTTCTTCACCCCGGTTATTTCGAGCCATTCTAACATATTTTTTATCAAATTATTAATTTTCCCTAACCTTGTAATATGAACATCGAAGAGATCCGAGAATACTGCATCGCCAAACCCGGAGTCACAGAAGGATTCCCTTTTAACGACACAGCACTGGTCTTCAAAGTGGCCGGGAAGATGTTTGTATTATTGGACCTCTCGGAGGATAGCAGGGGCATCAGTCTGAAATGTGACCCGGAGCTGGCCATTGAACTGCGGGAGCAGCACCCTGAGGTTACACCTGCATGGCACTTTAATAAGCTACACTGGAACGGAGTAGACCTTAAAGGCAGCATCAGCAATAGTCAGCTGAAAGAGTGGATTGACCATTCATACACCATTGTTGTTGAGAGCCTGCCCAAATCAAAAAGAGAGGCACTTAGATAGTGTTGTGTAGCAAATACCAAGGAATTAAACCTGTCAATCACTTTACTAAAACTCACCAGTAACCTGTAGATCCTGTGGAAGTGTACCTGCCGACAAGATCAAGGAGTGAATTGATCACTCCTTTGAGCTGGAGGTGAAGAGGCTGAAGAGGGCAGATTTAACCGCTTTACAAAGTCATCATGGCGTGGGTCAGCATACAGTGGTTTCCACATGGGCATGGCAGCCACCCATGGTATCCAGACATGATGGGGTTCATAGGCTATCCATTTAAATGCTTCATCGTACATGCCTAATGCTCCATACATAACTGCAAGTCCCAAAGCATTCCAACCGTTCACTTCAGAGTTCTCAAGTTCATTCAGGATTTTCTCTGCTTCATCACGGTGCCCCGTTAATGCATAGGTATATCCAAGCACCCAACTCCATGGGGGAGCAAACTTAGCAAGTTTCTGATGCGCCTCTATGGCCAAATCTTTTTTGCCCATGGCCAGATAGGTTTCACCCAGCACCAAGTAACCAGGAGGACAATCCTTTAGAATATCAAATGTATCATTGGCTAAGCGAATGGCATCTTCATACCGGCCAAGGTATGAAGATAAGGCTCCAAAGAATGCAGTAAGCATGGGATTGAAAGGATCACACTTCCATGCAAGTTCATGCTCAACAAGTGCTTCGTCGTTCCGGCCGAAAAGAAAAAGAGCCCACGCATAGTGATAATGTGTGAGACTTAAATTAGGATTTAGTTCTATTGCCTTAATAAAATACTTCTCAGCCTCATGAAATTTCCAGGAAGAGTACATGCATAATGCAGCATTGGCTAATTGGGCTTCTGCCAGGCTTTTGTCAATTTTAATTGCCTGGCGTGCAGCCGATTCAGCTTTCACATAGGCGTCACCTGCATTAAATGGCCCATGTGCAATATCCAGATATCCAAGTGCCAGTCCGGCATATGCAAGAGGCTCGGCCGGATCAATTCTGACTGCCTCATGAAGATACTCTAATCCCTTTTTTACCCCGTCAGGTGTTTGCTGGTATATATTATACTTACCGCGGAGATAAGCCTTGTAAGAATCTGGATTCACTTCCCTTATTTCGTCAAGCTGGGTCTGTTGCTCGGGTGATAGTGTAAATTGTATTTCATTTGCAATTTTCCTGATCACCTGGCTATATAATTTCAGGATATTGCTCATGTCCACGTCGAAGGTTTGAGCCCAGAGCTGCTGTTCTTCCGGAAAGGCAGAGAATAATTTAAGCTGAACCCTGATTTTTTCATCTACGACCAGTACCGATGCCTCAATAATTGCCTCCACATCTAATTCAGAAGCTATTTCCTTGATGGTCTTTTCTGAATTGGAATAAGCCAATACAGATGTTTTTGATACCACCCTGATGGCTCCCAATTGCCCCAATTCGCTTATTAAGGCATCGTGCATTCCAAAAACCAGGAAGGCCTGACTGTCATCTCCCGTATAATTGTCAAAGGGAAGCACAGCAATGGATTTTATATGGTTCTTTGGTATTCCAAAATGATCTGCATTTTCGTCTGAATCGGGTTCTGATACAATTTGTTTCTTAACCTCCCCCGGGGGGTAACCATAATAGTCATGGAAGCATTTGGAAAAATAAGTAGTACTGCTAAAACCCACCCCGTATGCAACTTCTGCCACGGTACCTGCTTGTAGCTGCAGCAACTCCTTAGCACGTTTCAACCTTGTTTCACGAATAAACTGACTGATGGATTGTTTGGCAATTGCTTTTAATTTCCTGTGAAGGCTGGAGTGGCTTATGCCCATTTCCTTTGCCAGTTCAGCTACCCCAAAACTATTATTGGAAAAATTCTCCTCCACAATTTCGGTCAGCCTGTCGATATACTTTTGTTCATTGGGAAGATACACTGTCATAATGTTTGCTTAAATTATTGACTGGGATTCTTTTAAAGATAAGTAAGTTATAAAAAAAAAGGAAGAGGCCGTTACGCCTCTTCCCAAAAACCTCCAGTTTTGATTAAACTCGTATCCTACTCAATAAACGTGGTATTTTTACAATCCAGGGTTTTCAAAGAACGAACTTTTAAACACTAAAAGAGGATTGAAGTAAGGCAATTGCTCAGTCCATATTCTTCCTAAAAACCATATGCCCGCCGGTTTACGGACATATGGAAGGATTACAATCTCAGATCAGGGGAATTGTCATCGCAGATGTTTGGGACCATTACGTTTAACAGGACCAGTATAATATTCCCCTTCAATGACATAGAAAAAAGTTGGATTTTCCGGGTTTGGAAAATCATTACCAACATAAGTCATTGTATAGCTCCATTTAGCTTTCATTCCCTTCACATAACCTTCTACACCTGTACCCATAGCTTCGGCCACAATTAAAACACCATCATCGGTTGGAGTTAAGCCACCACTCCATGTCATTTCCCATTTTCCAGCGGGGGAATCATTTTTATCTTTCGCATCCAAAATTAATACAGCTGTTCCCTCAAAAGCGGCTGGATCGGGCTGAGTCCATATGGTGGTTCCAGTAGTCCTCCAATCACCTGTTTCATCGTGCCATGCATTATCACCAGGATTGGGGGGGGCAGTAGGAGTACATATCCCTGCAAATGTCCCTTTCACTTTCGCAGCCTTCAAAGAGGTTATTTCCTGATCAGCGTTTGAATCAGGAACCAAAGGATCCATTTTTTCGCAGCCAAAGAAGATCATGGCGACTCCAATTACCAAAAGCATTAAGATTGATCGTTTCATAGTTTCCTAGGTTTAATTAGTATTTTTTTGAATTTGTTTGTTAATAGAAAGTTCGCACAAAAGCCTGTGTGCCAACAAGAAACTATACTTCAAAATGATTAAAAGATCGGGCGGGGTTTAAATTATATTGCAGAAAGTTTAAATTATATTGCAGGAGATCTTTTAATACCCTGTGGTGGAATAAAAAATCAAGGAGTGTATGTTGGGCCTGAATTGGTCAAGCTTTTTTTAGAAAAGAGTCATGGATAACCTCAAAAACCCTGTCAATTTT
>JAUVKN010000226.1 GCA_030596245.1 Bacteroidia bacterium
CCGAGATGCTCCTTATGATAGGCAGCCAGTCCAATAGTGTCTGACACTGCTTTTGACCATACACGTTGATCCATGATGTCAAAAAGGAGGATCCCGTCATGGTATTCCTGGTATATGTACCTGAATTCCGGGTATTTTTCAGGAAGTTTCGATTCTTCATACTTTGTCACGACATCTTGTGTGAACTGACTTAAGAGCAGATCCACATAGCCATATGGATCCCTGGATTTTCCTTTGTTCTGGTTGGTTTGTAAGTAAACAACAAATTCACCTACGGTTACCTTGCTGTCTCCGATCTGCATTAAAAGTGTTTCGTCATCCGACAGGCCACCTCCATCCCAGGATCCAACCAACAGAGAGGTATCCACAGAAGCATAAACAGTTTCAAGTGCTCCTGGAAATTCTTTGAATCCATGTTCCTCCTTAAGTTTGGTAATGTATCTTTCGGTCCGGTGTTTCCCACGATCTCCCCGGTTGATTTTCTCTTGCAGTTCGGGCTCCATCTCCTCATAGGTTCCAATGCCTTTTTTATCCAGCAATTTGATAATATGCCATCCGTAGAACGACTTAAAAGGTTTGGTAAAATCATCCTTCTCTTCAATGGCAAAGCAGGCATCCTCAAATTCAGGGATCATGCGGCCCGTTCCAAACCAGGGGATCTCACCTCCGCTACGGGCAGAACTTGGATCCTCTGAATAGTTCTTGGCCATATATCCAAAGTCAGTTTCCATCTGGAGGCTGTCATAGATCATCTGGGATTTTTCGTAGGCTGCTTTCTTCTGTGCTTCACTCATGCCTTCTGGAGTTCTCACGAAAATATGAGACACTTTAACCTGCCCCCTTGCCGGTCTCTTGTCATGAATTTTCAGGATATGGTAACCATAGTTGGTTCTGAAAGGCATGCTGAGTTCGCCTACCGGGGTGTTATATGCCAGGGTTTCAAATGGGTAGATCATGGAAAATACCGTAAAATAGCTCAGGTTGCCTCCGTTCCTTTTGACCGAAGAGTCGTCAGATGTTGCCCTTGCCACAGTTTCAAATTCCTCCCCATTTACGATCCGATCCCTGATTTCAGTGATTTTTTCATATGCAGCAAGGGTATCTTCGGGTGTGGGATTGGCGGGAAGCTTGATAAGTATGTGACTGCCATTAATGTCCAGTTTGGCTCTTTCATAGGCTTCCTTCATCATCTCCTCCTTGGTTTCATCATCAGTGAGGTAAGGTTTAGCAAGCTGTTGCCTGTACCCTTCCAGTTCATTGACAAATTTGGAGGTGGTATCCATCCCAAGTGCTTCCGCCTCCTTTACCTTTAGTTTGAAGTTGATAAAAAGTTCCAGGTACTCTTCTGGAGTCTGCTTGTTCAGCGATGCTTCATTGTTATTTTTCCTGTAGATCCTTTCAAATTCATCCAGGGTTATTTGTTCATTGTCAATGGTGAGTAACACTGGTGTATCCTGACTGAAGAGTCCGGTTGTTACCATTGTAACCATGGCCATTAAGAGAATACTTTTTTTCATCTTATGAAAATTGTTTTATGTAAAACGGTCTATAATGTAATATATTATCTGCTGTAATTGGGAGCTTCCCTGGTGATGGTTATATCATGCGGATGGCTCTCCTGAACACCTGCGTTGGTGATCCGTATAAATCTGGCATTTTGAAGTGCAGAAATATCAGTGGCACCACAGTATCCCATTCCTGCACGGATCCCTCCCACCATCTGGTAGATCACTTCGGTTATGCTTCCTTTGAAAGGCACCCTTGCTGCGATTCCTTCAGGAACCAGTTTTTTAATATCGTCCTCCACATCCTGAAAATAACGGTCCTTGGATCCATGTTGCATGGCTTCCAGAGAACCCATACCACGGTATGACTTATATTTCCTGCCGTTATAGATGATCGTTTCACCGGGAGATTCTTCAACTCCTGCAAAAAGGGAGCCAGCCATTATTGAACTGGCTCCGGCAGCCAATGCTTTGACAATATCTCCTGAATAGCGGATACCACCATCAGCAATGACAGGAATCCCCGATCCCTTTACAGCCTTGGCCACATCAAAAATGGCCGTCAGCTGAGGTACACCAACGCCTGCAATAATCCGGGTGGTGCAGATGGAACCAGGCCCTATCCCTACTTTAATTCCATCAGCACCAGCATCTACCAGCGCTTTGGCGGCATCGGCGGTTCCCACATTTCCAACCACCACATCCAGTTCAGGAAATTTTGCTTTTACTTTCTTAAGACTCTCCACAACAGCTTTGGAGTGTCCATGGGCTGTATCAACAACTATCGCATCCACACCAGCTTCTTTCAGAACAGCCACCCGTTCTATGATATCTGCTGTAACTCCCACTGCGGCAGCAACGCGCAATCTGCCTCTGTCATCTTTGCACGAGTTAGGCCGGTCCTTTGACTTGGTAATATCTTTATAGGTAATAAGACCGATCAGTTTATGCTCGCTATTCACAACTGGCAGTTTTTCAATTTTATGTGCCTGCAAGATTTGTGCTGCTTCAGCCAGGTCGGTTTTGCGGGTTGTGGTGATGATATTTTCACCGGTCATTATCTCTTCTATGGACCTTCCCATATCCTCTTGAAAACGAAGGTCACGGTTGGTAACAATACCGATCAGGACATTATTATCGTCAACTACCGGAATGCCTCCTATTTTATACTCTTTCATAAGATTCAATGCATCGTTGACGGTGCCATCTTTCTGGATGGTGATCGGTTCATGGATCATCACACTCTCTGCCCTTTTCACCCTTCTTACCTGCAGGGCCTGCTCTTCCAATGGCATATTTTTGTGGATCACTCCAATGCCTCCTTCCCGGGCAATTGTGATCGCTAGCTGTTCCTCGGTTACTGTATCCATGGCCGCCGACACAATAGGTGTATTCAACTGGATATTCCTGGAGAAACGAGATTTGATACTCACATCCCTCGGGAGGACTTCCGAGTAGGCTGGAAGCAGCAATACATCATCGAAGGTAAGGCCTTCCGAAACGATTTTATCCTGGGCGAACGACATTGTATGAGAATTTGGTTAAATTTAAATGTGGCAAAATTACAAAAAAAAAGCTTAGCAAATCTTGAAGAAATCCGCCAGATTTTAACCCGATATTGGGGCTATTCTGATTTCCGCCCGCTTCAGGAGGAAATCATTCAATCGGTATTACAGGGGAAGGATACGCTGGCGCTGATGCCCACCGGGGGAGGCAAGTCTATTACCTTCCAGATACCCTCTCTGGTTATGGAGGGTATCTGTCTTGTAATCACCCCCTTGATTGCATTGATGAAGGACCAGGTGGGTCAGTTGAACAGCAAAAAGATCAAAGCTGCGGCCATTCACTCGGGCATGACCCGGCATGAAATTGATATCACCCTGGACAATTGTATCTATGGAGACTTCAAGTTCCTTTATCTCTCTCCAGAACGTCTGGCTACTGAAATGTTTCGCACACGGGTCAGGGATATGAATGTGAACCTGATCGCAGTGGATGAGGCGCATTGTATTTCTCAATGGGGATATGATTTCAGACCATCCTATCTGGAGATCAGCTCCCTCAGGGAGATCCTTGAGGATGTGCCGGTCCTGGCGCTGACTGCAACCGCTACTCCCGAAGTGTGTGATGATATCCAGGAGCGGTTGTCATTCGGTGAAAAGAATTTGTTACAGAAGAGTTTTGACCGTGAAAACCTGGCATACCTGGTCAGGCACACAGAGGATAAAATCAGGGAACTGACGGAAATTGTTCAGAAACTGGATGGAAGCGGTATTATCTATGTCAGGAATCGTAAAAAGTGCCGTGAGGTAGCACAGTTACTACGTGAAAGGGGGGTGAAGGCCGATTTCTACCATGCCGGATTGAAGCATGTGGTCAGGGATGAACGACAGCAGGGGTGGACCGGAAACAGGTTCAGGGTCATGGTAGCTACCAATGCATTCGGGATGGGAATCGACAAACCCGATGTACGTTTTGTGATCCATTTGGACCTGCCCGATACTCCGGAAGCCTATTTCCAGGAGGCTGGAAGAGCCGGAAGGGATGGGAATAAATCCTGGGCCATCCTCCTCTACAGTCCGGTCGACAAACGAATGATCCAACAGCGTATTGAAGTGAACTTTCCCGGAATCCCAAAGATCAGGGAAGTGTATATGGCCCTTTGTAATTACCTGCAGGTTCCGCTGGGTAGCGGAAAGGGGCAGCAGTATGATTTTGAGTTGGGAGAGTTCCTTCACAGATACCGGTTCAATGCCATGGTGGCCCATAGTGCCTTAAATATCCTGGCCAGGGAGGGTTACCTTGCACTCACCGATGCATTCAACAATCCTTCCCGTGTGAAGTTCCGTGTGGAGCGGGATGGACTTTATAATTTCCAGGTAAAATATGCTGGATTTGATGGTTTTATCAAACTATTACTCAGATCATACAGCGGACTCTTTTCACAGTATGTAAGGATCGATGAGTCGTTCCTGTCCAAACGTTCGGGACTGCCTTCTGAGCGGGTATACGGTTACCTTAAGACACTCTCTTCCCGTCATATTATATATTATATACCCCGGAAAGAGGTCCCGGTGATCACTTTTTTAGAGGAGCGTCTGGATGAGAAAAATCTATTAATCTCTCCTGAAAGGTATCATTTCAGAATGGAGCGATATAAAAAGCGAATCAGTGAGATGCTCCGGTATGCCTCATCGGAAACCATTTGCAGAAACCAGTTTCTGTTAAGCTATTTTGGTCAGCTCGATGCCCGCCGTTGTGGTCGTTGTGATGTTTGCAGGAGTGAGAAGGGAATGGAACCCGACAGTGAGGAATCCAGAATGATCATGGATAAGATCGCCAAGCTGTTGTCAGATCACAGCGAAACTCTCGACAATCTTGTGGCAGCCTCCGGGTACGAGTCGGGAAAAGTGCTTCCAGTGGTTGATTGGCTGGTTGATCAGGGCAGGGTCGTAAGGGAAAAAGACCTGAAACTCAGATGGAAGTGATCTTATCATAATTTGATCCCTTTTAACTATCTTTGCGCCATGCAAGAGGAAAACTCTCATCTTCATAATTATGTGTATTCCAGTGATATGGTGGAGTTTATCGCTCTCTCCAATGCCTGTTGGCAGTTTTTTGAACAACCAAATGGAGTGGATGGAAAAGCGTTCATTAAGCAATCGGTGAAGCACCTTTCCGGCGTATATGCAGCCCTCGTGAAACTGGAAGAGACCGAGCCTCAGATTGAATCGGCGTGGGAACCAACAGTGACCGAGCAGGAATGGTCTGCTGTCTTTCAGCGGATCTCTATGCTACTGGGGGCGCACAATGACACTCTTCGTCAGGCCGAGGATGAAGAATTCGATCGTTCCGATCTGGTAACCCACACCATTTCCGAGGATATATCAGATGTATACCAGGAACTTAGAGATTTCACTACCATTTATAGCAGGGGAATGGAAGAGCTGATGAATGATGCAGCTTGGGAGCTGAAGGAACGATTTGCTGAGCATTGGGGAAAGAAATTGTTGCGTTCACTGATGGCGCTACATGATTTATACATTCAAGGGGTTGATCCGACAGAAAAAGAGTAATGTTTCGAAGTGAGATGAGCAAAGAGGAGGTGGCGGATCTGGAGTTGATCCAGTACGAGGGACCAATCAATGTGATTGATTCATTGGAGTCATTTGAGCAGCAGATCGATCAGATTGCCGCCAATTCAATCCTGGGATTTGATACTGAAACCAGGCCATCGTTTAAAAAGGGGCAGGTATATCCCACATCGCTGATACAACTATCCACCTTGAACAGGTCATGGTTGCTGCGTGTAAGCAGGATCGGTTACCCGAATAAACTACTTGAAATACTTTCCAGTGAGGATATCATCAAGGTAGGGTTGGGTCTGAACGATGATCTGCGAAGGCTGAGGTCCGATTTCCAATTTGAACCGGCCGGCTTCCTGGACCTTCAACAATATGTAGGAGCCTTTCGCATCGAAGAGAAGGGATTAAAAAAGCTGAGCGGGATCGTTCTTGGCAGGCGCATTTCAAAATCACAACAAGTATCCAACTGGGATGCAGATCTGTTGACCGATGCACAGTTGAGGTATGCTGCCACGGATGCATGGATCTGCCTTGAAATATACAATACATTAAGAAATTCTTTATCAAAACACCATGAATGAACGGACCAGGATTGTACTTAAATCAGGCAAAGATCAATCACTTAGACGGTTTCACCCCTGGGTCTTTTCGGGGGCCATCAAAAAAATCCATGGTCCGGCCCGGGAAGGAGTGGTGGTTGATGTCTATGATAACAATGATGAGTTCCTGGCATTGGGACATTACCAGAATGGTTCCATTGCTATAAGGGTACTCAGTTTTGACCCGGTGGAGGTGGTGGACCAGCAGTTCTGGGATGAGAAAATTGGCGGTGCCTGGAAGCTCAGGGAAAAACTGGGACTGGTTTCAGATCCCGGGACCAATGTATTCAGGTGGGTTAATGCTGAAGGGGATGGACTGCCCGGATTGATTATCGATTACTACAACGGTGCGGTGGTGATCCAGATGCATTCCATCGGCATGTACCGAAACCTGGAATCTATCAAAGAATCGCTGCTGAAGTCAGGTGGAGAGAAAATCCATACCATCTACAATAAGAGCGAATCGACCCTTCCGGACAAACCGGGCATAACCGATCGGTCTGGTTTTTTGCTCGGCAATCAGGAGACAGGTGAGGTGCTCGAGAATGGCTTCCGGTTCAATGTGAACTGGATGCAGGGACAGAAAACCGGATTTTTTATTGACCAGCGTGAAAACAGAAAGCTGGTGGGAAAGTGGTCCGGGGGGAGACGGGTGCTCAATATGTTTGGCTATACCGGAGGTTTCAGTGTGTATAGTCTGGGTGGAGATGCAGAGTTGGTTCATAGTGTGGACAGTTCGGGGAAGGCCATTGACCTGACCAGGCAGCATGTGGAGATGAATTTCCCGGAGGAGAACCGGCATGAGGCATTTGCTGTGGATGCATTCAACTTCATTAAAGAGATTAAGAACAAATATGACCTGATCATCCTGGATCCACCGGCATTTGCCAAACATCAAAACGTATTGAGCAATGCCCTTCAGGGTTACAAAAGGCTGAACCAGAAAGCCCTTGAACAGATCGCTCCCGGGGGGATCCTGTTTACATTCAGCTGTTCACAGGC
>JAUVKN010000248.1 GCA_030596245.1 Bacteroidia bacterium
CCTGGGCAACAACTTGTCGATCTTTATCATAGACCTGCCAACCACCTCCCATCCTACCGACATACATCTTTCCGTTAGTACCGTATATTTCTATTTTTGTAGAATTTTGTTTCCATTCAGGGAATCCGTCTCCATAGCGGATTTCAGGATTTGTCTTTAACATATAGGGTGTAAATTCACCGGTCTGTAAAGTGAGAACGAAGTTACCGTAGTCGAATGTTGTCATCTGGAAGTCAGGCATATCTCTTTGATCATCAAAAAGATACCTCCCCCCTGTGCAATAGACCGATGCTGGAAATCCCGGATCACCCAATACAATTCGTGCCAGGTCAATCTGGTGGATTGAGTCATTCCCCAGTGCCAAACCCCCGGAATAGTCCCAGTAGAACAGGTTGGACTTATTACGTGAAACACTATAAGGGACCTCCGGTGCAGGCCCCAGCCACATATTCCAGTCGATGGTATCAGGCGCTTTTTCTCCCTTCTTTTCATTGAAAGGAACAGGTCCGTTCAGTAACCCCATCACATTCACCGAAACAACTTGTCCCAGCTGGCCACTCTTGATATAATCCTTTGCTGACAGCGCAAAATCAGCGCTTCGGTTTTGTGTTCCGCATTGCACGATACGTTCATATTTCATTGCGGCTTCAATCATCTTCTGTCCCTCACCAATATTGAGGGAGATGCATTTCTCAACATACACATCTTTACCTGCCTGGCATGCCCATATGGTGGCAAGTGCATGCCAGTGTTGAGGTGTCGCAATGATCACCCCATCAACCTCCTGATCATCGAAAACCCTTCGCATATCTCTTACCCTGACAGGCTTAACTTTTTGTATCTTCTCAAGTTCACTTATGGCCCTGCCTCCGCGTGTATCATCAACATCACATACATACTTTACTACAACATTCTTGTTAATATCCGTAATATTCAATATCAAATTTGTTCCCCAGTTACCTGCTCCGATCAATGCCAGCACCACCCTGTCATTGGAACCCGTCACACTCTCTTCAGAAAATGTTGTTTTTATTTTTTCACGGTATGCTGGCGATCCGTCCTGCAATTGATTTTCTCCCGATTCTTTTTGTTGTGTAATCTCCTTCTCCTTTAAATTTGAACAGGAGGTTGCGAGGCCCAGCCCGACCATGCTCCATGACAGGCTGCCAAAAAAATGTCTTCGTTTCATTTTCATCTTCAATTTTTCATCTTCTGTTGACTGACTTTCATCTTAACGATAAAGTTTGCTGCTTCAGTTTTTTTGATGGTGGATACAGTCAGGTGCCACTGGTCGGGATAAGCAAAGCCTTCAGGATAAGAGAGTCCGGGTTCAACTGAAAATTTATTGGTTTGTGAGAATTTGAGGTTCTCAGGTGAGATAAATTGCACGACCAGCATGGCATCTCCTTTTCGAATGGTAACCTCTCTGTTCTTTTGGTCAATTTCCATCTTTTCAAGGGAATGCAACAGCCAGTCGTAGCGGACCGGTTCGGGAGCTTCGAGCTCATCGATGATTAAAAAGTCCCTGGGTCGCGTGTAATAGACATGACGGACAAATTTATCCAGACGGCCCGAATAGGCCGCAGTGGCATCTCCTGCTGCGTAATCCACACTACCCGGTTCTCCGTTTCCTCTTCTGAACTCGATGATCTCTCCTCTTGAACCCCTGTCTCGTATTTTTTGACCCAACCCATTCACGAGGACAGAGTTATGGGCATCTGTTTCCCAGGTCCACTCTTTATGGTGGGGATGGCCATAGTGGGGGTAGTACCCCGACTGGATGGCAAGGGCTTCCCCGAATCCCTGGATATAAAATGAATTCTGATCTGCATAGGCATGGCTCCAAGCACCATAGGGAGAGCTTTTCAGAAGGAAATAGGTCTCATCAGGGTTCCCCGGATCTTCATGAAATGCAACCAGGCCTATATCCCGAAAGAGACGGGAACCGGGTAAATTGTCAGGAGGAGTTGGTTGAACTGCATCCTGACCTTCATCCAGCCAGAAGAAGCTCATGATACCGGTGGGAATCGTTGTTTCAGCTACTGGCATTTTATGGGGCAGACTCATATCTGCCCGCCAGCGGAAATATGAATTATTATAGATTGTAGCCAGGCGGTAAAGATTCATCTTATTGGCCGTATAGTAATGCCCGATCCCGGTGTCTCCAAAAGGACGCATGGCAGCATAGTAGGGGTAGCCATATATTTTATACCAGCCACTGTTTCTGTAGAACTCTTTTTTTAATATATCGAGGCCCATGGCAGTCTGAATGCAATGTGCAGATTGCAACATGTAATTGAAATACATCAGCCAGTAACTGGGGCCTTCCGAGTACCCCCCGTCGCTTCCTCCCCATGCCGGGTAAAATGTGGTAACTATGGGAATAAGGTAGCTGAGCCACTTTTCTGCCTCAGGGGCCTCACCATAGAGAATGGTTCCTACCTGGGTCATATAACTGACCAGTCTGGTCGGGTGGCTGATATATGGTCTGTAGTGATAATCGCGGCTCTGCCATACGGAGAAAGCCTGTTCCCCCCTGATCACAAGCATCTCTCTGATGGCTGAACGTTCTTCCTCGCTCAGATAATCGTATAACCAGTCGTATGCCCGGGCACCATTCAGCAATATGGGCATGGCCACCTCATCATTGGCGGCCATGGAGCTGTTCCCTTCAGGGTCCCATTGCACAAAAGTGAGCAACCATTGCCGGGCACGCTCTGCATATTTCTCTTCGCCGGTCATCATATAGCAGAAACTGAGAAAGTCAAGAACCTGACCCGATTTCCTGGCCTGATCATAATAGTCTCGCCATATATGGTACCAGTTCTCTCCTTCCCGGGAATAAGGTCCAGGTTCCTGATTTATTGGGAGAAGCAGAAGCGTGTCGGCATATTTGGAAATACGGGCATAAAGATCCCTGTGAGGTTCACTTGAATTGAGAAGCGACTGTAAACTATCCAGATTTTCCGGTCTGATGAAGAGCCTGGGGTGCTTGTCCGGGATCCGGTTAAGCAACTCTTTTACAGGAGGAACCGGGTAATCAATGCTTTTTTCGGAAATTCTGAATTGAAGTGGTGGAGAGGGAATAGAAACCATCCCGTCGATTGTGACCGATCTCCGGCGCCAGTACCAGTTTCCCTCTCCAAGGGCAAAGGATGGCCTGTGAAGGGGAAGGGGCAGCCCTGCGATCAGATATGAGTTGTCTGCGCTATAGATCCTTACCGTCTCAGACAATGAGGCAGGTACAAGGTTGCCATCTTTTGATGCTTTTTTTAATAACCTGTCACTTGCGGGAAAACTGCTGGATCTTGAGATCTCGAGTATAAAACCTGCATCTTCTTTATCCTGTGGCCAGTTGAATCCGGGAGGATCGGTCAGGATTGTATCCCCACTGGCAGGTGAGGGTGGCAGAATCGTTGGATCATCGGATTGAAATTCTGCCAGACCTGCTTCTGGCATGGTTAATTCTCCAATAATCTTATCTGGTACCTGATCGCAGGATACAAAGAGGCAATTGAAGGAAGCTATTGCAAAAAGCAGAACAGAGAGCACTGTTTTCATTCGTTGCATGGGATAGACTTATCTGGAAACATCTATTTGATTACTGGTCGAAGTTTATTGGTGGCTGATTCTCCCATTTACCTTTTGTAAAATCGGGAAACGATACCGACTGGCCCTTACCGGCCACTGACATTTCGGACAACGGGGAAACTGCACTGCTGGTCACTGAATCATACACATCGAAAAAGGGCATTTTCTCTTCACGAAGGGCTTTTACCAGAAGGTGCCAGGTGAGTGGGGTGGTTTTCCCCTGGCTGCCATGTCCCCGGATGGCGTTTTTTCTGGGAGCGGGATTGTAATTCTTTACCAGGGGATGCTGGTACTGTTGGGCCCATTTTTCAGCATCTTCCCATTGATGCGGTTCAGGACTTATGCCATCCAGATAGAGATGGGATCCCAGCCCGCTGCCGGTAATAAAAGAACCCTTGGTCCCCTGGACCTTAAATATGCCTCTTGGGTGGGGTGTATTGGTATCAAAATTCAGAGTAATAAGTTTTCCCTTCACTGTACGTATGAGGCTGACATTGGTGTCGCCCTGAGCCATTTTTTGTGTGGCGTAAGGATGCGCATCCCCGAAGTACTGTTCTGCATAGTCATTGAGCATGGCTGCCCCTGAACTCACAGATACCAGGAAATCCAGTCTGTCTCCATGGTTGATGTCCATCATGGCCATGATCCTGTTCATGGGGTGGTCGGGGTACAGGTTACCGTTCCGGTCCACAGAATGCTGTAACCGCCAGGGCTCCTCTTCAGGATTGAACTTCACCATCCTGAGGTCATGCACATACCCCCCGGTAATATGAATGATATTCCCAAACAGACCCTGCTGTATCATATTCAGAACAGACATGGCATAACGGGATTCCAACAGGGCCTGTTCCAGTGCCAGGGTGGCCCACTTTCCGGTCTTCTCAGAGGTTTCCACAACCTCCCATGCTTCGTCCAGGGTAAGAATAATAGGAACTTCACTCACCACATGTTTGCCGTTTTTCATGGCAGCCAGGCATACCGGTGCATGCCATTTCCATGAAGTGGAACATATCACCACATCCAGCTCTTCAGTTTCACACATTCTTATGAAATCTGTATCGGATTTTCCATACAGGCCGGGAGTGGGTTGTCCGGCCTCTTCTACCCATCGTTTAGCCTGGTACAGAGGTGCATCTTTGATATCACACAGAGCTGGAACGACCACACCTTCAATACCCAGTGCCGCGTCGAGGTGATAGGAGCCGCGGCTTCCAACCCCTACAAAACCTATTCGTAGCGGTCTCTCTTCATTCATGTATGTCCGGGCCATCCCCAGTTGAGAAAATGCAATGCCACCGGTTGCAGCAGCAGTGGTTCTCATAAAATTCCTGCGATCAATTTTCTTTTTCATGGTAAACAATTTAAGTTTTTATGCTTGGTTCCTATATTTCAATCCCTGTTCAACCAGTTTATCAATTGTTCAAAAACCTGTTGTTTTGCCTTCTTACTGCTATAGTTAAAATTTTCACTCCGGTTGTTTTGAGCATAGACCCTCAAAGGAAAGGCCAATTGTTCCTCTGACCATTCCGCATCTGCTATGGCCCCGTTTCCTGAAAGAGGATTCACGATCAACAATGGATTCGGACAATAGGCAGCCATCAGGTCAGGCAGGTCATACCGTTCGATAGCTCCTGCAACTGTTGACAATATAAAGGCTGGCTTATATTCCGGTTCCAAAGCGATCCCGGCAAAACTGAGAAACGGACTCACCAGGCAAACTTTCTGAATCGACTTTTCCAGGAGTGCCGCATGCAACAGTTCACTCCCCAGTACACCCACAGAAACCACCGAGATAGAGCTCTCTTCAGAGAACTTAGTTTTCAGAAAATGTGTCATCCTGATGATATCTTCTGCCCTTAACCCCACAATGGATTTCCCTGTTAATATACCGGAAAACCATAGGTTATAAGATACCTTTTCAATATATGCATCGCCCTTCAGATACCCCGGACCTAACTCTCCGATTCCCGGGAGGTCTCCCAGAAGCACAGTATAACCATTTGCTACCAGCTGTTTTGCAAGTGAGTCACTATTCACAGCATACTCTTTACCCTCTTCATGCAATAATAGGATCATCTCCTTTTTTCTGCTTCTTACAGGAATAAACAGCGCCACAGGAATCATATAGTCACCACTTCCCTCTATTAAATATTTCTCCAGATGATAACCGCTGTTTGCATAGCGTCCTGAGAAAATTTCAGTTCCGAATCTCTCCGGGAATGAGACACCGGAAATCCTGGTAACTTCATCGGGGATGGAAGCGAGGTGCTCCTCCATATTGGCTTGTTTGGATTTCAGTCCCAGCATCTGTTTCTCAACAACTTTTTTGTTTAAAGAGTAGATGGTTTCCCCTTTTAAAGAGGTAGCAAGCTGGCCTGTAGTTGTGACCATTAATTCTGCAGCTGGTATGGTTTCCACATCCTGGTCGGTTTTGTCACCAGGATTATTCAGATGTTTTTGAAAAAAGGCATACATGGCTTCCCTGTTTTTCCGGGTAAAACCATGCACATGGTCTTCTTCTGTCATCTGCAAATTACTCCTTGCACCCAGGGCGGTATAAGCCCTGCCGGCTTCCTGAAATGTCTCCCTGGCTCCCTGTATGCTGAAAAAATCACGGGTTGTACTGATGATTAGCGTTGGTTTTGGGGCCCTGACTTCTATGAAATCAGGATGGTCAAGGCCATGATAGATAAAGTGGAAAAGATTCTGTTCCGCATCCTGGGGCCCCCTGCTTTTAAAGAGATAATTGAAATTGGTGATATAACACGCAGGTGCAGCTGCAAGAATCCGGTCCTCAATGGCCGCAATCTGGGCCGTTGAAGTCCCACCACCTGAAAGTCCGGTCATTCCTATCCGGTCAGGGTCAACCTCTTTTCTTGAAACCAACAGATCAATGCCCCGGATCCCATCCCAGAT
>JAUVKN010000287.1 GCA_030596245.1 Bacteroidia bacterium
TGATTTTCTTGAAAAAGCCACCTGGACCTTGGGTGCAGCACTGATTGTTTTTAGCCTTCTGGCCGGAATTACCGTTCCCAAAGCGGGTGAAGCTGACAATTCGCGTTTGCAGGGTCAGTTCGATGAGACCATGATGGATCAGCCCTCACAAACCATTGAATTACCCGAATCATTTGGCACAGAGCCGGTTGAGGGTGGTGAGGAGTAAGTAGACAGAAAAATATTTCCAGAATGAAAAGTGTCAGTATGTCATATTACTGACACTTTTTTTTTGTTTCACCCCTTTGGCACAAATTATGATAAAGAGAAAGCGATTTTGATAATGTCGAACCAATAAATGTTAAGAAAATGGCAGAACTTAAAGGTAAAGTCCTTGCAGGTAAAATTCTTGTGAAGCCTTCAGAGGCTGATGCAACAACTGCTAGCGGAATTATTATTCCCGAAACAGCGAAGGAGAAACCACAGCATGGAAAAGTGATAATGGTCGGAGCCGATAAAAAAGACGAACCCATGGAAATTAAAGTGGGTGATCAGGTTCTTTATGGAAAATTTGCCGGTCAGGAATTAACCATTGATGAAGAAGATTATCTTCTTATTTCACAGAGTGATGTTTTATTCATTTCAAAGTAAGTAACCAATAAAAAGCATAAAAAATGGCAAAAGAGATCAAATTTGACATGGAAGCCCGCGATCAGCTGAAAAGCGGTATCGATCAGTTGGCTAACGCTGTCAAGGTAACACTGGGACCCAGGGGTCGCAATGTAATAATTGAAAAGAAATTTGGTGCCCCGCAAGTCACCAAGGATGGTGTAACTGTTGCAAAAGAGGTGGATCTTGAAGATCCTATTGAAAATGTGGGTGCCCAGATGTTAAAGGAAGTTGCTTCCAAAACCAATGATGATGCAGGTGACGGTACCACTACTGCTACTATTCTTGCCCAGTCCATCATACAGGTGGGTCTGAAAAACGTAACTGCAGGAGCCAATCCAATGGATCTTAAAAGAGGTGTCGATAAAGCTGTGGCCGAGGTTGTAAAAAACCTTAAGAGCCAGTCACAGGAAGTTGGGGACGACACCCAGAAGATAGAGCAGGTGGCTGCCATTTCTGCCAATAATGAAACTTCCATCGGTGCACTTATCGCCGAGGCCATGTCAAAGGTGAAGAAAGAGGGTGTGATCACCATTGAAGAGTCAAAATCCTCCGACACTTACGTGGATGTGGTTGAAGGTATGCAATTCGACCGTGGATACATCTCCCCCTACTTCGTGACCGATACCGAAAAAATGGAAGCTATACTTGAGCATCCATATATCCTGATCCATGACAAGAAGATCTCCACCATGAAGGACCTTCTTCCCATTCTTGAAGCTACTGCTCAGAGTGGTCGTCCGCTGATGATCATTGCTGAAGATGTGGATGCAGAAGCACTGGCTACACTGGTGGTCAACAAACTTCGCGGATCGCTGAAGATCGCTGCTGTAAAGGCTCCCGGTTTTGGTGACAGGCGTAAAGAGATGTTGGAAGACATTGCCATCCTTACCGGAGGTACTGTGATTTCTGAAGAGAAAGGACTGAAACTTGAAGGTGCTGAACTGGAGATGCTGGGAGATGCAGAAAAGATTTCCATTGACAAGGAAAATACGATCATTGTAAACGGTGGTGGCGAAAAAGCCATGATCGAAGCCAGGGTTGGACAGATCAAAAAGCAGATCGAAAACACTACTTCTGATTATGACCGTGAGAAACTTCAGGAACGTCTGGCCAAATTGGCCGGTGGTGTTGCTGTCATTTACGTGGGTGCTGCTTCAGAGGTGGAGATGAAATCCAAGAAGGATATGTTTGATGATGCACTCAGCGCAACGCGCGCTGCGGTTGAAGAAGGCATCATTCCCGGTGGTGGAGTAGCCTATTTGCGTGCCATTGAGAAGCTCGAGAAATTCACAGGTGCCAATGAAGATGAAAATACTGGTATTGCAATCATCAGAAGGGCTCTTGAAGAGCCACTGCGCCAGATCGTCGAGAACGCCGGTCTTGAAGGATCCGTGGTTGTGAAGATTATCGGTGACGGAAAAGGTGATTACGGATACAATGCATACACTGAGAAGTTCGAGAACCTGCTTGCAGCTGGAGTGATCGATCCTACCAAAGTGGCCCGCATTGCCCTGGAAAATGCCGCTTCCATTGCTGGTATGTTCCTCACTACCGAATGTGCCATCGTTGACATTCCCGAACCCGAGCCTCCAATGCCTGCTGGCGGACCAGGTGGTGGAATGGGCATGATGTAGCATTTAATATATCTACATATATTTCAAGAGGTTGTTCTTTCGGGAGCAGCCTCTTTTTTACACTATTAAGGGAAATTCTTAATGCTTGAGAGCTCCATACATTTATCCCGGAGAATCCCTATCTTTGTGCTCGAAAAATCGGAATTATTCTTATGGACCAGCTACGTAATTTCTGCATTATTGCCCACATCGATCACGGGAAAAGTACCCTGGCCGACCGATTATTGATCAAGACCAACACCCTGAATGAACGGGATTTTCAGGACCAGGTACTTGATGATATGGAGCTGGAGCGTGAACGCGGAATTACCATCAAGAGTCATGCGATCCAGATGGTTCATGAATTTGAAGGCAAGAGCTATACCCTGAACCTGATCGATACACCGGGCCATGTGGATTTTTCTTACGAGGTGAGTAGATCCATTGCTGCCTGTGAAGGCGCTTTGCTTATCGTCGATGCAACCCAGGGGATCCAGGCACAGACCATCTCAAATCTTTATAAGGCCATCGAGCAGGACCTGGAAATCATCCCGGTTCTGAATAAGATGGACATGGAGAGTGCCATGCCCGAGGAGGTGAAGGACCAGATCGTCGATCTGGTCGGTTGTGAACGTGAAGAGATCATAGAGGCCAGCGGCAAGACCGGTCTGGGAGCCGATGAGATCCTTGAAGCAATCATCCAGCGTATCCCGGCTCCCGAGGGTGATCCAAAAGCTCCGCTTCAGGCGCTTATTTTCGATTCAGTATTTAACTCTTACAGGGGAATATTTGCCTACTTCAGGATTATTAACGGTACCATCAGGAAGGGTGAAATGGTAAAATTTTTTGCCTCCGGAAAAGAGTACGATGCAGATGAGATAGGGGTGCTTAAGCTGGGAACAGAACCGAAGGAGGAGTTATTGGCCGGTGATGTGGGATACATCATCTCCGGTATCAAAACCTCCAAGGAGGTGAAGGTAGGGGATACCATTACCCATGTAGATCGCCCCTGTGATAAGGCCATAGATGGGTTTGAGGATGTTAAACCCATGGTGTTTGCCGGACTATACCCGGTGGATGCCGACGATTATGAGGACCTGAGGACTTCCATTGAGAAACTTCAGTTAAATGATGCATCACTTACGTTCATCCCCGAGTCTTCTGCGGCGCTGGGGTTTGGATTCCGTTGTGGATTTTTGGGATTGCTCCATATGGAGATCATACAGGAACGACTCGACCGGGAATTCAACATGGATGTGATCACAACGGTACCCAATGTATCATTCAAAGTGCTCTCTACCAAAGGAGAGGTGATTGAGGTACATAATCCATCCGGATTACCGGTTGTTACGGCCATAGACCATATTGAAGAGCCTTACATTTTTGCCCAGGTAATTTCCCAGGCCGATTTTGTGGGTCCCATCATGAAGTTGTGCCTGGATAAGCGGGGCACTTTGAAAAACCAGGTGTACCTGACCAGCAACCGGGTAGAACTAACCTTTGAAATGCCCCTGGCCGAGATTGTTTTCGATTTCTATGACAGGCTGAAGAGTATTTCCAAGGGCTATGCTTCCTTCGATTATCATCCGCATGGTTACCAGAAGGCCGATTTGGTGAAACTGGATATCCTGCTGAACGGAGAGATGGTGGATGCGCTTTCAACACTGATTCACCGATCCAATGCCTATGATTTCGGACGCAGGATCTGTGTGAAGCTAAAAGAACTGATTCCCCGGCAGCAATACGAGGTGGCCATTCAGGCTGCCATTGGAGCTAAGGTAATTGCACGGGAAACAGTGAAGGCTGTTCGGAAAGATGTTACCGCCAAATGCTATGGGGGCGACATCACCCGAAAACGAAAATTGCTGGAAAAACAGAAAAAAGGAAAGAAAAGAATGCGACAGGTGGGGAATATTGAAGTGCCCCAGTCCGCCTTCATGGCAGTGCTCAAGCTTGATTAGAAACCTTAAGTTTCATCCACCACCAATTTATATCCCTTGCCGTGTACATTGATTATCTGTACCTTGGAGTCTGGCTTCAGGTATTTTCGCAATTTAGTGATGTATACATCCATGCTTCTGGCGTTAAAGTAATTGTCGTCCATCCAGATGGCTTTAAGCGCAAAATTCCTCTCAAGCACCTGATTCATATTGTTGCATAGAAGTTTCAGCAGATCGGACTCTTTGGTAGTCAGTTTCTGTTGGGTACCTGTACCGGTGAGCAACTGCTTTTGGGTATCAAACGTAAAAGTGCTTATTTCCCACTGGTTTTTATCTCCGCCCCGGGTACCCTTTGTTCTTCTGAGGATCGCTTCAATTCTGAAGAGTAGTTCTTCCATACTAAAGGGTTTGGTGATGTAGTCATCTGCACCAAGGGAGAAACCCTCCAGCACATCTTCCTTCATGGATTTGGCAGTTAAAAAAATAATCGGGATCTCGCTGTTGAGGATGCGGATCTCCGATGCCAGTGTGAATCCATCTTTGACCGGCATCATTACATCCAGAAGACAGAGATCGTAATGGAACTGTTCAAAGTGTCTGAAGGCCTTTTCACCATTGGTTACCCAATCGGCCTCATAGTTTTTTGCCTGGAGGTATTCCTGGAGTAGTGATCCCAGGTTTTCATCATCCTCGGCCAGTAATATCCTGTGCTTGATTTCATTCATTTTCCAGAGTACAGTTATTCTACCCGCAAAGGTAGGTGAATATCGAATTGGGAACCTTTGTTGGGTTCACTTTTTAATGTGATGAAGCCATGATGCTGCTCAATAATCAGTTTTACATAGCTGAGGCCAAGACCGAACCCTTTCACATTGTGGACGTTACCGGTAGGCACCCTGTAAAATTTGTCGAAGATTCGCTTTTGGTCCTCTTTGCTGATACCGATGCCATTATCGGCTACGGAGACCACAAGGGAGCCATTCTCTGTCCGGGTAGCGAGATGTATTTCGGGCTTACGGCTGGTATATTTCATGGCATTTTCGATGAGGTTGGAGACCACGTTTGTAATATGCATATAGTCTCCTTCAATAACCGCATCCTCTGCTTCCGGAAGA
>JAUVKN010000262.1 GCA_030596245.1 Bacteroidia bacterium
TGATGCCGATTTGAGAAAATGGCTTATTAGAACCATGGACAGACCCATCCGGGTTTGCGGAATGGTGAAGAATGAGGGTGAACCGGGGGGTGGTCCGTTCTATGTACGGACAGCGTCTGATGAAATCACCCTTCAGATTGTGGAGTCCTCACAAATCAATCAGAGTGATCCGGGAAAGGCCTCACTGGTTCAGCAATCCACACATTTTAATCCGGTTGACCTGGTTTGCAGTACCAGGGATTTCAGGGGGAATAAGTTTAACCTGTCACAGTATGTGGACCATAATACGGGCTTCATTTCAGAAAAATCGGTGGGAGGGAAGTCACTGAAAGCACTTGAACTTCCGGGACTGTGGAATGGATCAATGGCCCACTGGCTTACCCTTTTTGTGGAGGTGCCGGTGGAGACCTTCTCTCCTGTGAAGACGGTTTTTGATCTGATGCGGGAGGAGCATCAGGCATGATCAGGTGCTTATTGCGAAGTCAGTCATTGACATATCCGGACTCATAAAGCAGGGTCCATCCCTCGATCCAGTTGTTGGAGCCAAAAGCCCCTTTGAATGTTACCTCCTCAAACCAGCCATTTGAATAGGGCGCCATATTTTCAAATTCTGTGGTGGGAGGTAGCAGCGAATAACTATCTGATGCTGAAATCCCTGGGTCCTCATAGCTGGTTTCCCATGCAATCAGTGAGTCGGACAGGATTTTGTTTTCGGCCGAAACATCTGAACCCAGTTCCGAATAAGCGTACAATGCAGGGATTGGGTTCTCACCAGGATAAAGGATGTTATTCTCAATGGAGAGCCTTCCTGTCTGAAAGAGTGAATAGGAGTCTCCGGGCTTTTCAGTATGGCGAATGGCAATCCCTTCCCCGGCATGTAGCAGGATGGAGTTTCTCAGGGCACCTCCGCCATAATCAGAGAAATGAACAGAGGGCCCACTCTCCGCATCAATCTCTCTGATAAAAGTGGTATTGTAAATAACCGGCAGATTACCTGGAAGATCGGGGATTGGATGCAAACCACCCGTGATCTCCATGCATTTGTCAGAATCAGGAGTGTTGATGGCCAGCCAGAACTGACCTTTTCCATGATAGCCCTGGTCCATGTCAAATGCATCATCGCCGCAGAAGGCCACCACCAGGTTGTTACAATTTACATCACCCCCAAAGAATTCCACACCATCGTCGGCATTGGAGATCACTTCCACATGGTCAATGATGGTCTGACGACCCACACCACCCAGCGTCAGTCCGTTAATTTCGTTGCCCTCCCCGATATTGGTTCCTCCGTGACGGATAGATACATAACGGAGGATCCCCGAATTGTCATCATCATCAACCCCCCCGTAGATTCCCCTTGGCTCGCTGATGGGGATCCCCTCAATCGCATCTTCACCCGATGCTGTATTGATGGTGGCATTGCCAAGGATTATCACACCTCCCCAGAGTCCGCGGGCCTCCACCGGGATGCTGCCTTTGAGGTCATCTCCATCCACTGTAAAGATGATGGGATTGCTCTTTTCGCCTTCTGCAATAATCGTTCCTCCGCGTGCAACGATCAACCCGCTGGCCAGGCTGCCCTGACCGGTAAGGGCCCTGATGACGGTTCCTGCTTCTATGGTAAGGGTTTGCCCGTCGTTGACAAATACTTTTCCATTGAGCAGATAGTGCTTATCGCTACTCCAGGTAACTGTACCTGTACCGCCCCCCTGCTCGGTGATGGTCTCCCTGTTATCAATGACATAGTCGCTCTTTCTGCAAGCAGGGTAAGCGGTGAGGAGGATGAGCAGCGTTAGAAAGGTCAGGTTATGTGTTCTCAATTGATCCAATGGCATGTGAGGGGGTATTTAGAAAACAATTTCAAAATTGAGGTAGAGGAAGGGTTCAGAACCACCATTCTCTGCATATTCCACCCAATCCTGGTAATTCAGTGACACATGCACGAATTGAATGGGTGTAAATTGAACACCGGCAATAATGGCACTGCCATCTTTGGCCAGGTTCCAGGGGATCTCCTCTTCAGGCAAGACATTTGAATAGAGCTGGTCATACCTTGCAAAGATCTCCCATTTGTTAGAGTATCGATAGGTCGAATAAAAGGAATAGCCATACCGGCTGCGCCCTTGGTTGAATCTGTAGTTCAGCTGATGATTATACTCACCACCGATTCTCAGTTTTTCAAATCTGTACCCCAGGAAGCCGGAAAAGATCATCTGAGGAATCTCACTGGTGTGTAAGGTATAGTAGGTTCTTATGGTTAATCCATCCCACGGATTCAGGGTGATGCCTGCCCCTATTCTATATACATTGTCAAATTGCAGGCTCTTATAACCCTCTCCGTTGCTGATAATCAGATCAGTGCTGAAAGTCTTTGAGGGGGAGTATTGAATTCCGGCACCAATGTCAGCACTTGAACCGAACCTGTACTCATCCATATAAGACCTATAAATGTACCGGTAGCCCCAGAACTTCTCCTGCACTTTAAATTGCAGCATATCAAAAAGACCAAACCAGGTCTTTACATGATTATTTTGATAACTGAGATAGGCGTTTTTGAAATAGGTGAACCGCCTGATCAGGCTGAATTCTGAGAGATCATCCACGCTTCCTATATCCAGTTTGACTTCCGCTGAAAAGTGATTATTCAGGTGATGCTTATAACCAAAATAGGCCCGTCTCACTTCAAATGCTGTGGATGGATTATCCCTGTCAAGGCTGTAGTTGAAATGGGTATAGATCCTGGCGGATACTTTTCCGGGAGGAGGTTCCTTGTCTGTTGTTTGGGCCCTCACCATGAATGGAGTACACAGGAAGGGCAACAGGATCAGTAGATGCTTCATTAAAGGAGTTTTAGTAGTGCGGCAATATTAAGAAATTGAATCAATTTAGCATAAAGATATGGATCGATATTGAAAATTTCATACTGACATAACAATGATTTAACTTTAAGTTAAACAACTGATTTTCAAAACCTGATTTAATGATGTAATTTGGCTTTACCATTCAATAAGCAATTATCTGGATCTGATGAACTGGAGTGACTATAATATTTTGTTGGTCGATGATGAAAAGGATATTCTCGAATTCCTTAGTTATAATCTTCGCAATGAAGGATTTAAAATTCATACTGCATCAAATGGAAGGGATGCAGTAAGAGTTGCAACAGAAATTCGTCCCCATCTTGTGCTTATGGATGTAATGATGCCAGACATGGATGGGATTGAAGCTTGTGAGGAGATTCGTGCAAACGGGGATCTGGAAGATACACTGGTTGCATTTCTAACTGCCAGAGGGGAGGATTATTCACAGATTGCCGGATTCGAAGCCGGAGGAGATGATTACATTACTAAACCTATCAAACCCAGGGTCCTTGTGAGCAGGATAAAGGCCCTGTTGAAGAGGCACAAAGTGAAGATCGAAAATCCCGGCAACGGATCAGTAAACAAGATTGTGTCCGGCGATCTGGTCATTGATAAGGAGCGGTACCTGGTCATTAAAAAGGGGAAGGACATCTCGCTTCCAAGAAAGGAGTTTGAGCTCCTCTCTCTGCTTATATCCAAACCTGAAAAAGTTTTTACCCGTGAGGAGATCTTTGACAGGGTCTGGGGAGTAAACATTGTGGTAGGTGACAGAACCATCGATGTTCACATTCGCAAACTACGCGAGAAGCTTGGAGAGAATAACATTAAGACGGTGAAGGGGATTGGCTACAAATATGTAGCATCCTGATCATCGCTCTTTACATTGCATTCATTCTCAATCCGAAACCTCTTCTTCAATATTTTTTTTGCCAAGGGCGATGGTATCCACCAGGAGTGCATCTGCTTTGACCAGATGGACCACATTCAAAAACAGGCTTTTAGTCTCAGATAGCATCTCCATGTAGGTGACACTTACCTTCACACCTTTCTGGGTTTTTTTGAGGATCTTGATCCTGGTGCGCAGTATATCATTGGCCATATTGATCATTTCATCACGACGCTGAACCAAATCCTCCAGATGATCGAAATTCCTGTTTTTCAGGATATTGATCACTAAGTTAAAGAATTCACTGGACTTTTCATTGAAATCTTTCAAAGTGTCCATCTGTTCTTTATCAAGAGGATGGTTGTTATCCAGGTGGTTAAATGCAGGTTGAACAATATGTATCAGAGAGTTGCTCATCTCCTTCATATAGGCAACCACCTGTACATAGTGGTGGCCGCTTTCAAGCTCAGTCTCTTCAAATTTCCTCAGCGTGTCCGGAATGTTTTCTATGATCTTTTTTATCTGTTTCCCCAGTTGCTTTGATTCCTTTTTGAGGCCTTTGAGCTCTTTGTGTTTCTCCTTGGAGAAATTGGTGTAGGTAAGGTAGAGAATTTTGGAAACGTGGATGATTGAACTCCTTACTTCATCGTCACATGATTTGAGAACTTCGTAAGAAGCAGTAATAATCTGACTATCCAACCGCTCCTTTTTCTCAGCCCTCTTTTTGTGGAATGCATGCGTCCTTAGTAAAATATAGATGGCAAGTCCAAGAAGGATAAGAATGACCGGTAGTTTTCCGAAAAAGATGAGGGATGCGATCAGGAATGATGCCAGGAAAGCGCTGAAAGCAGTAAAGAACCATCCTCCAATCACTGTCAGTACCCCGGTGATGCGGTACACTGCACTTTCCCTTCCCCAGGCTCCATCGGCCAGTGAGGTTCCCATGGCCACCATGAAAGTCACATAGGTAGTGGAGAGTGGAAGCTTCAGAGATGTTCCTATGGCAATCAGAATACTGGCCACAACCAGGTTTACGGATGCACGTATCAGGTCAAAAGCAAGCTTTTCCTGCTTAGCATCCTGGTGCTTTTCCGCATCAAATCTCGACTGCACAAAAGTGGAAACAGCACGCGGGGTGATTCTACCCATCCCGTTGCTCATTTCAACCGACCTCCTGACAATAAACCTGGCCAGTGAGGAGGATGCAAAACGTTCTGATCCTGCTCCCTGACGGCTTAGATCGATGGTCGTAGCTGTTACAGACTTTGCTTTCTTAGAAAATCGCAGGGTTAATACCATAATCATGCCAGCGGCAATGAGGAAATAGATGGGTGTGTTGACCGGTTCGCGCAATGCTGACATCAGGAAACCTCCGGCTTCAGAGCTACCCGATGCCATAAAAGCTTTGAATGATTCATATCCCGCCAGGGGCACTCCAATAAAATTAACCAGGTCGTTTCCGGCGAAAGCCATGGCGAGTGCGAAAGTTCCCACAAGAACTGTGATCTTAAGAATGTTGATGCGGGTAAAGAAGACCAGCACCTGAAACAGCAAGGTCCAACCTGCAAAACTAATTAGCAACATCTTTGTGGTATTGGCTTGAATAAAAGTCAGCATGTCGGCCGAAACCAGGGTGGATCCTTTGGCGCCTTTGATCAGGAGGAAATAGAGGATCGCTGTGATGGCAAATCCACCCCAGATACCGGTAAAGTATTTGTATGTCTTTTTTACATTGAAGGAGAATGCGAGCCTCACAATCCATTGGACGATCATTCCCACAGAAAAAGCAATGATTACCGATAGGAATATACCCACTATAATCATTACAGAACTTTCAATGTTAATATATGTACCCATCGTGTTAACGATGGCGTCGGACCTGGTGATTTTATAGATGGAAACAGCCACAGCCGATCCAAGGATCTCAAACACAATGGAGACAGTGGTGGAAGTGGGTAAACCAATGGTGTTGAAAAAATCCAGCAGCAAAATATCCGTTAGCATGACGGCCAGGAAAATGACCATGATCTCATTGAAAGCAAAATATTCCGGATTAAATATTCCTTTTCGGGCTACTTCCATCATCCCGTTGGAAAAGACAGCTCCTACAAGGACTCCCACTGCTGCAATTGCTAAAATAATCTTAAAAGGGGCAGCCTTTGAACCGATGGCGGAATTAAGAAAATTTACTGCATCATTGCTAACACCTACAATAAGGTCAGAGATGGCAAGAAGAAAAAGAACAGCAACGATGAGAATATAGTACGATTCCATGAAATGTAATTGTTATTAATATCCAAAAATAGAGTTTATAGAAACATC
>JAUVKN010000257.1 GCA_030596245.1 Bacteroidia bacterium
TCCCTGTATCCTTACAGGATGTGTCAATTTATTCAGGGCCCATCTGCCGATATCGGCCTGGTGAATGCCCTGGTTGCCAAAATCACCATTGCCTGTATCCCAGAACCAGTGCCATTTATAATGAAACCGGTTTTCATTGAATGGCCGGTAAGGTGCAGGCCCCAGGAATGCATCCCAGTTTACTCCCTCCGGAACAGTTCCGTTCTTCACGCGTCCAATGCTGCCACGTGGTTTCAGGCACAATCCTTTGGCCATATAAATATCTCCCAGTCCGCCGTCATTTAAAAAATCTACGGCCTGCACTGTAGCTATACTGCTTCTGGCCTGTGTGCCGGTTTGAACCACACGGTTATATTTCCGGGCCGCCTCCACCATTTTTCTGCCCTCCAGTATGGTGTGAGAAACAGGCTTCTCCACATAAACATCCTTCCCTGCCTGACAGGCCCAGATGGTTTGAAGGGCATGCCAGTGGTTAGGTGTGGCAATCGTTACAGCATCAATGTTTGTATCCTCCAGAACTTTCCGGTATTCCGTTTCTGTCGCAGGTTTTGTTCCCGTTAGTTTTTCAACTTCAGCAACCGCCCCGGGCAGCAATCTTTCATCGATGTCACACAGGGTGGCAATTTTTACATTGGGTATTTTTGCCAGTGCACGGTAATGATCCTTGCCCCTGCTGCGGATCCCGATTACCGCAACATTCACTGTGTTATTTGGACTTCTTTGTTTTGAAGCCTGACTTAAAACGGGTCTGGCAACAAAAGCGCCTGCGGTTGCCACACCTGATCTCTTTATAAATGAACGTCTGTCTAAATTTTCCATAACTATTGTAGCTTTAAATACATTAAACTTCCGAAAATCCCTGGCGAACATAAGCCTCTGCATATTTGCAGTCCCACTGCGATTCAAGTCCTCTGAACTCACCCATCTTCTCATGATGTCCGTACCATTCAGCAGGATTCTGACAGGCATGTTTCATGGTTGCCTCCTTTTTTAATTCTGCTGTCTCCGAAATATCCACATAATGGGTAGGATGAAAATTCTGTGTCTGTTCACCTGTCAGTACTTCATAATAGTACAGGTCAAAAGCCTTTTTTTCATCCCGGCGAAACCAGTTCCAGGCATTATAGACAAGATTTGATACCACCCTGTGGTCAGGATGAGTATCAATAGGCCATTGAGTGAAAACAAGATCGGGTGCCTCCTTCTCAATCATTTTGGCTATTTTTTCAAATTCACTTTTATTGATGATTGTGTTTCCGTCAATCTGACCGGCAAAAAGGGGTTTGGCTTTCATCACTCTGCATGCTTCAATGGCTTCAGCGGAACGCATCTCAGCAGCTTCCTGGTGTGTTTTTCCCTTAACACCGGCCTCTCCACGGGTCAGGTAAAGAACAGCCACTTCATGTCCAAGAGCTGTGAATTTGCAAATGGTGCCACCACAACCGCTCTCCGCATCATCAGGGTGTCCACTGGCAACTAATATTTTCAGAGGCTTCTGAATTGCTCCTTCATTTTGAGAAAACAGCGGTCTGCCCAATATGGAAGCTCCTAACAGACCTCCGGATGTTGCCAGCATTTGTCTTCTGGTTTGTTTTGTCATTTTTTCCTTTTTTTGATTTTACAATCTGTAAATCTCTCTGTTCACCAACCTCATGAGCTCGATGTAGTCCTCTTCGGCCATCAGCTGGCGGTACTTTTTCCTATCCAGCTTTCCTGCCAGTTCATATACACCACGGGAAACCTCCGAATGACGTTCAAAAAAATCTACCATACTGAATATCCTGGGAGATGCATCGGTGGTGAAATACTTGCTGTAATTGTACTCACGGGCCCAGAACATCAATTCCACATAATGGAGGAAATGACGGCTGGCACCCACCAGGTCCCAGTCTGCTCTTGTATCGTTATCGTTGGTATGGATATAGGCATCGAATCCCGATTCGTAGATGGTGACCAGCGACTGTGCAGGATTCTCCTGACTCTGCAATGAGTGGCCCATATCCATGGTGATCCCTGTATTGGGGTTCCCTACCTCTTTTAAAAGGAGCAGTGCCTTGGCAGTAGTATCCAGTTGACAATGAACACGGGTTTCCGAATACTTGGGTTCGAGAAAGAGGGGGATCCCGGGTTTATAATCGGCCGCTTCACCTACGGTTTCGATCATGTATTTCCATGCAGTACTGTAATCTATCTGGAAAAGCACATCATACCCGTCACTGAGGGGACAGCAGGTGACATGGGGTGCTCCCACAGCCTCTGCATAGTCCTTTCCCTTTTTGATCATTTCAACGGCCCTGTCCCGAATCTCCTTTACCGGTCTGGACAGCGCTCCCGGTACCCACTCGGGCTCCTTTTTAATATTTACATTAACAGCTGCAAAACTGAGCCCCAGCTCCTTCATCCAACCTTTGGTCTCCTCAGCATCTCCTGTTTCATAGGGGAATACAATTTCGACCCCGTCAAATCCTTCAATCTGCTTGACAATCTCCAGCTTCTCCTTCACAGTGACTGGTTGCTGGTATTCTGAAAACCTGTCCTGGGTCTTCCCCAGGAATCCGATGATTACTCCCTGTTTCATTCTATTTGTTTTATGACAATCTTATAATAGTTCAATAATGGTATCGGCCATAACCCCCAGCAGGATGGCGCAAGAGGCTGCACCTGCATCGATCACCCCCCTGGAGCGTTCCCCGAGCCGGCTTGAACGGCCAATTCGTGCCACCATATCTTCTGTCCTGTCCCTCCCCTCTTCTGCAGAATTTTTCATGGCTTCCAGGGCTGCTTTGAAATCGCTCCCTTCTACCAGTGACCGGTTGTATGCATCAATGGCAGGATAGAGGGCATCCACCAGTGTCTTATCCCCCACTTTTGCCTCTGATAATCGCGCCATGCCATCTTTTATCCCATTGAGTGCTTCGCTGAAGAGGGTTGCATCAATCATGTTGTGATCTGCAAAAGTCCTCCCCATGGTTTTGAAGATCGTTCCATAAAGAGGCCCCATGGAACCTCCAATTCTCATCATCAGTATCTTAGCCAGGGTTTTCAGTCCGTGTGACAGATCTCCCGGATCTCTATCGAGCGCTTCCCGGGTCATGGAAAATCCCTTGTTCATGTTGACCCCGTGATCACCATCTCCGATGGCCCCGTCGATGTCGCTGAGATATTGCTTATTCTCCCGGATAACCAGGATCATCCTGTCGACGACGATGATCCCATCACTATTTTTGAACCTGCTCACCTGTTTAACTTTTCAGCTTTTATACCCTCTGAAACTGTCTCAGACCAGCCGAATCGGCTTCTAAGTCAATGCACTGCTTCAGTTCATCATCCAGCTTCATCAGAGTAAGGGTGGCCCCGGCCATCTCCAGAGAAGTGAAATAATTGCCCACATAGGAGAGATATACTTTGATGCCCCATTTTTCCAGCTGGCTAATCACATCCCTGTATAGAATATATAGTTCCATTACCGGTGTCGATCCCAGTCCGGAAATAAGAAGTGCCACCTCGTCTCCCTGTTCAAAGGGCAGGTCAGGGATAACTGCATCGCACATCCTTTGGGCCACTTCAGCAGAAGTTTCAAGGTCTGCAATTTCGATCCCAGGTTCCCCATGATGACCAATTCCAACCTCCATTTTTCCAGGGTCCACTTTAAAATTGGAGTGTCCCACCTCCGGTATGGCACAACCACTCAGTCCAACCCCGATGCTCCGTGTGTTGTCAATGGCTTTCCGGGAAGCCGCAATTACCTCCTCCAGTGTTCCTCCCATGGCAGCTTTTGCGCCTCCCACTTTCCACATGAGTACCTCTCCGGCCACACCCCTGCGTTTCTCTCGCTCATTTTTCGGAGCGGAGGGTACGTCATCGTTGGCTACCACTCTCTTCACTTCAATCCCTTCATCTTCCGCCTCCTCCATGGCCATGGACACATTCATGTTGTCCCCCGCATAATTTCCATAGAGTATGGCCACGCCCTTGCCTCCGTCGGCTGCCCTGATGGCATCATAGAACATCTGGGCCGGGGGAGAAGTGAAGATCTCGCCCACTGCAACGGCATCACACATGTTTTTGCCAATATACCCGATAAATGCCGGCTTATGTCCCGATCCACCACCGGTTACAATACCTACCTTTCCTTCCACCGGGGCATTTTTATACTTGAGAACCCTGTCGTTCCCGGTATTGCTGATAAGGTCGGCATGTGCCTTAACATATCCCTGAAGCATTTCATCAACTACAAGGGAGGGATCATTGATAAACTTTTGCATGTAGTTCTATTTTTTAAATGACTCCTTTTCCAGATTGTGCATGGTATCCACTTTCTGGGCCGACCTGCCGCCCTGGTATTCTGCTTCCAGCCAGGCATCCACAATAGTTTTGGCCAGTTCATCACCCACCACACGAGCCCCCATGGTGAGTACCTGGGCATTGTTGCTTGCCCGTAAACGTTCTGCTGAATATACATCATGACAAACTCCTGCAAAAACGCCCTCCACTTTATTGGCAATCATGGCCATACCCAGGCCGGTTCCACAGATCAGGATGGCCCGGTCGAGCCGTTCATCCCGTACCTTTTTTGCCAGGTTATAGCCCACTTCAGGATAAGTGGCGTCTGGTTTTACTGAATTATAATCCAGGTCCACCACTTCAATTCCCTTGCTTTTCAGATGGTCCACCACCACCCTCTTCAACCCGAATGCGGCATCGTCTGCATCAATGATCACTTTCATTTTTCCAGGTATGGCATTATCTCTGACAGGTAATCCAGGCTCTGCTTCACCCATCCGTCAGGATCATCCACAAACCCTCCGCTTGCTTCGCTGCCCATTTCGATCCCGGCCACACAGGGCTCACCGTACCTGACACAATTCTCTTCAATTCCCAACTCCAGCAGCTTGTCCACATAGGCTTTGAAATCTACGGCCCCCGTTCCCAGAATGCTGTTGGTATGGGCAAAGGATTCCGTTTCACTCAGGTGCACATGCAGGAGCCTGCTCTTCAGTTTTTCGAGGGATGCGGGCTCTTCGCGGGTGATCACCAAGTGTCCCACATCCACGTTGGGATATACATTGGGCAGCGCCAGGTCCTCCACCACTTTTGCCAGTTTACTGGTACTATTCACAATGAAGTATACATGGGGATCCAACTCGAAGCCTACAAGCAGGTCCTTGTCCAGGCACCACCGGGCGAACCTCCCCACATTCTCCAGCATATAGAGCCAGGATTGTTCCGGTGATACCCCCAGTTCATACAATCCTCCGCCCCAGCAAACCAGCAGCTGCCGGCCACCCAGTTCCATCTGAAAATCGGCACACTGTTTCATATATTCGAAAACTGCATCCCGCTTTTTTCGATCGGGATGGGCTGTATCTTTGGTAGCCACCATGAGCATCTGAGAACTCACCAGTCCGTTATCCTTCACAATCCGGACCGCCTCTCTCTTCTGTTCTTTGGTCATTGTGGCAGGGTTCCCTTTCCTGATCCCTGCATATTCGATATACCTGAATCCAAATTTGGCCGCACTTCGAAGCGACTCATCGGGGCCTTTGTTGCCCACCTCATAGACCAGTGTGTTCAGCGCAAGTTTCATAGGATTTCCCTGGCTATTATTTTAAGTTGTACCTCTTATTGGTTTGTTCGGGTCCATCGCCAGCCAGAGGACTATGGCAATGGCCGACAACACCATGCAAACATAGAAGAACGGTTGAAAACTGCCAGTCCACTCATAAAGATAGGGGAAAGCGATGATGGTTACAAATGCACCCAGGTTCCCGGCCATGTTCATGGTACCCGATACCACCCCCGCGTTCTCTTTTCCGATATCGATACAGAAGGCCCAGGAGGGGCTCAATGTCATATCGGCTCCAAAAATGGCAATGGCCAGAAAGATAATGGCTATCTGGGGTGTGTCGATCCGGGCCATCATCAGCATTCCAAAAGCTGCCAGGATAAAACCTACGATAGCCGGTAACCTTCTTGATATCTTCACGTTGCGCCTCTTATAGAGGCTGTCAACCCAGAACCCTGACACCCAGTTTCCGACGGCTCCTGCAAACAGAGGAACCATGGAATAGAGACCGGCTTCAACCCCACCCAGAGCGAAACGATCTTTCAGGTAGGGATACATCCAGGTTAAGGTGAAGTAAAAGGTAAAGTTACTTGCCATATACTGCAACATGGCAAGCCACATGTTCCTGGTGGAGATGATCTTTCTAAAACTCAGGTTTCCCTT
>JAUVKN010000305.1 GCA_030596245.1 Bacteroidia bacterium
GTAACTCTCCGGTGACCATCACTGCAATATCAAATTCTCCGAATTGAACCTCTGTTTCCAGTATAATATCTTTCTCCTTGCCCGATAGTGCCGAGTATAAAATCAGCGCAGTAATAATTACAACGGGTACCGCAATGGCTATTAATGTTTTCCTTTTCATTGGTCTGTTTAAATAATCTATTTCAATAATTGATGAATGGTTACCATGGCTTTTTTGGCCAACCGGTCCGCTTCTTCTTTGCTTGCGGCCTCGGCATAAAGCCTAATAATGGGTTCGGTGTTGGATTTTCGCAGGTGTACCCAACCTTCGGGCATATCCACCTTCACTCCATCTACCCTGTTTATATCAAAATCTGCATACTCCTTTTCAAAATCGGCCAGAAGCTGGTCCGCATCGGTCTGTTCCGGCAATGTTACCTTGTTCTTTGAAATGAAATAGTCGGGATAACATCTCCTCAGGTCACTGCAATTCAGTCCGCTTTCGGCAAGGTGTGTCAGGAAAAGTGCAATGCCCACCAGGGCATCCCTTCCATAGTGCAGTGCGGGATATATGATTCCGCCATTTCCTTCACCACCGATCACACATTGGTTCTGCTTCATTGCTTCCACCACATTGACTTCTCCCACAGCAGAAGGTATGTAGGATTGGTCATATCCTTCAGTGACATCCCGCAGGGCCCTGGAGGAGGAGAGGTTGGACGCTGTATTGCCTGGTGTTCGGGAAAGGATATAGTCAGAAACGGCTACCAGCGTGTACTCTTCACCAAACATGGATCCATCTTCGCAAACTATGGCTAACCTGTCCACATCGGGGTCAACCACGAATCCCACATCTGCTTTTTCCCGGATCATTGTTTTTGAAATTTCGGAAAGATGTTCTGGCACCGGTTCCGGATTGTGTGGGAATTCGCCGGTGGGTTCGCAATACAATTCAATAATCTCCTGTATCCCCAGTGCTTTTAATAGCTGGGGGAGGACAATTCCTCCTACCGAATTCACACAGTCAATAGCCACACGGAATCCTTTCTCTTTAATTTTATCAACTTTCACCAGACTCAGATCCAATACCTGGTTGATATGTTTGACGTCCATTCCCTCCAAGGGTTTAATGGCTCCCAGTTTTTTTACATCAGCATAAGAGTAATCATTGGTCTTAACCTTCTTCAGGATGGCTTCTCCATCCTTTGCAGAGAGGAATTCTCCCCTGTTATTCAGCAACTTTAATGCATTCCAGTGAGCTGGGTTATGACTGGCAGTGAGGATAATACCACCATCCGCTCCTATTTCAGTCACTGCTATTTCCACAGTAGGTGTGGTGGCCAGTCCAACCTGGTACACATCTAATCCCATGGCTGACAAAGTAGCTGTCACCAGTTGTTCCACCATGGGGCCGGAGATACGAGCATCCCTGCCCAGCACCACAGACGGTTGATCCTTGCCCGATCGGGCCATTAGCCAGGAGGCATATGCTGAGGCAAATTGTACCGTGTCAATGGGGGTTAAACCCTCTCCAGGGGTTCCACCAATGGTACCTCTGATCCCTGATATTGATATAACTAAACTCATTAATTTATCTGGATATTAGTGGATGAAACGCCTGATTTTTAAAACGGTACCAAAGTTAAAATATTATTCCAAATATGTTTCTTAATTAGCTGTATCTTTGTACCCTTTAACATAAATTAAGAATCAGAATATTGGGTAGATCCGGTCAACATAACAAAGGGAGGAGATCCCCCTCAGGTGCAGGAAACCGTTCAACTGGCAATGGCAGTAAAGTCCGCAGCAGGTCACCTGGCCCCGGAAAAGGGAAACCTGAAGGAGGAAAGGGTAGTTACTCAGCTGGCACCGGAAAAGGAAAACCTGAAGGAGGAAAGGGTAGTTACTCGAAGGGATCCGGAAAAGGAAAACCTGAAGGCGGAAAGGATAGTTACTTGAAGGGCCCCGGAAAAGGAAAACCTGAAGGCGGAAAGGGTAGTTACTCGAAGGGCCCCGGAAAAGGGAAACCTGAAGGCGGAAAGGGTAGTTACTCGAAGCGATCAGGAGAGCAGAAGCCGATGGAGGACAAAGTGCGGCTGAACAAGTTTATTGCCGCTTCGGGTATCTGCTCCAGGCGGGAAGCTGACCAGCTTATCAAAGCAGGTTTGATCAAAGTAAATGGTAAGACCATCACTGAACTGGGGACAAAAGTGAATCCTGGAGACGATGTGCGTTACAACGGTGAACGCATGAGGAATGAACAGAAGGTATATCTTTTACTCAATAAGCCCAAGGATTACGTAACCACCACAGATGATCCCAAAGAGCGGAAGATTGTCATGACGCTTATCAAGAATGCCTGTCAGGAGAGAATCTACCCTGTGGGCCGGCTGGATCGCAATACTACCGGAGTACTCCTGTTTACCAATGATGGGGAATTGGCCAAAAAGCTGACCCATCCCGGTTATAACAAAAAAAAGATTTACCATATTTTCCTGGAAAAAGCATTTGCAGCTGGTGATATGAAAAAACTGGCTGATGGGATCACCCTGGATGATGGTTTTATTCAACCTGATGCCATCAGTTACGTGAGCAGTGAGCACAAACGTGAAATTGGGCTTGAGATCCATTCCGGAAGGAACCGCATCGTTAGACGGATGTTTGAATCCATGGGTTACAGGGTTAATAAACTGGACCGGGTCTATTTTGCCGGTCTCACCAAGAAAAATCTCACCAGGGGTAATTGGAGGTTCCTCACTGATAAGGAGGTTAGCATGCTGAAAATGAACGCTTACGAATAGAGGTATGGCGCATAAAGCTGGATATGTAAATATCATTGGCAGACCCAATGTGGGAAAATCTACCCTCATGAATGCCATGGTTGGAGAGAAGCTCTCCATTATTACTTCCAAGGCACAGACTACACGACACAGGATCCATGGCATCCTGAATGCCCCGGATTATCAGGTTGTATTCTCGGATACGCCGGGCATACTGGACCCTAATTACAAACTCCAGGAAGCGATGTTAAAGGCTGCAAGATCGGCGTTGGTGGATGCAGATATACTTATCTACCTCACCGAAACCGGTGAGAAGCCCGATCCTGAGAACAGAATAATTCAGAAGGTGTCACGTGCCAGGGTTCCGGTACTGCTGGTGATCAATAAAATTGACCTGAGTCATCAGGAAGAGGTTGAGAAGTGTATCAAAGATTGGGATCAGATCCTGCCAAAGGCAGAAAAAATCCCCATCAGTGCTCTTAGAAATTTTAATGTGGATCTCATCTTTAAGCGGATCCTGGATCACCTGCCAGAATCACCGCCCTACTTTTCCAAGGAAGCACTGACCGACAAATCCGAACGGTTTTTTGCAGGTGAGATGATCAGGGAGAAGATATTGCTCTACTACAAACAGGAGATCCCCTATGCGGTTGAGATTGAAATTGAATCCTTCAAGGAGGATCACAAATTAATCAGGATCAGTGCACTGATTTATGTGGAACGGGAGAGTCAGAAGGGTATCCTGATCGGTAATCAAGGGAAAGCCCTGAAAAAAGTGGGCAGGGAATCCCGGTTGGACATGGAATCCTTTTTCCATAAAAAAGTTTTCCTCGAATTGAGGGTCAAGGTAAAAAAGGACTGGCGTAACAATGAGCGGTTCATCAAAAATTTTGGGTACCACTAAAGCTAATTGTGCATGGGAAATATTGTTGCCATTGTAGGAAGACCTAATGTGGGGAAATCCACCTTCTTCAACCGCCTTACAGAAACCCGGCAGGCCATTGTGGATGAGGTAAGTGGAGTGACGCGTGACAGGCACTATGGAAGGGTGATCTGGAACGGAAAGGACTTCAGCATCATCGACACCGGGGGGTATGTGACCAATTCAGAGGACATTTTCGAAGAGGAGATCCGCAAACAGGTGCTCCTCGCCATTGAAGAGGCGGATGTGGTGGTCTTCCTTGTGGATGTGATTTCAGGTATCACCGACCTGGATGAGACCATTGCAGGCATGCTACGCAAAATCAACAAGCCGGTGCTGCTTGTAGTCAATAAAGTGGATAATTCGGAACGGTTGTACGACGCCTCCCTGTTCTATGGACTTGGCCTGGGTGATTATTTTCCAGTCTCCTCCATCAACGGGAGCGGGACCGGCGACATGCTGGATCAACTAACATCCATGCTCGAAAAAGAGGAGGAAGAGGAGGAAGAGGAGATTCCAAAAATTGCCGTTGTGGGCCGTCCGAATGTTGGAAAATCATCCCTGGTCAACGCTCTGATCGGCGAGGAACGCAACATTGTAACTCCCATATCGGGTACTACCCGTGATTCAATTCATACACGATACAACAAGTATAACCATGACTTCTACCTGGTAGATACAGCCGGTCTCCGAAAAAAGAGTAAGGTGAAAGAGGACCTGGAGTTCTATTCTGTGATGCGGTCGGTCAGGGCCATTGAGCACGCCGATGTGTGTATGTTGCTTATCGATGCCACCATTGGTATTGAAAGTCAGGATGTGAATGTATTTCATCTGATTGAACGAAACTGGAAAGGGGTGGTTGTCCTGGTCAATAAATGGGACCTGGTGGACAAGGAGACCCAAACCACGAAACAGTTTGAGGAGCAGATCAAGCAGCGGTTCGAACCCTTTGATGACGTTCCGGTACTATTTGTTTCTGCCCTTACCAAACAGAGGATCCATAAAGCACTGGAGGTTGCCATTGAGGTTTACGAAAATCGTAAAAAACGAATTCCCACCTCCCGGTTAAACGAAGTAATGCTGCAGGCCATTGAAGAGTACCACCCTCCGGCTATAAAAGGGAAGTTTATCCGTATCAAGTATATAACCCAGTT
>JAUVKN010000320.1 GCA_030596245.1 Bacteroidia bacterium
CAACATCAAATGGTACTTCGAAGAGGGCGACGAATCCATCGAAGAACTTGGTGTTCATTACGAGCATACCATACAGATCCCCTTCGAGCATATCGAATATTATTAAGCCCCCCCCCATTACGCATGAAATATGAAATCGCGCCGGATTCCCGGGGCGGTTTTTTTGTGGGTGTGGTGTGCCCGGCAAGACACTGATACTTGAATGTATCTTCTCTATGCGTTGTCCACCGAGTTCATGTAGATAAGAAATTCAACAACCTTGCGGGAGTAACCCATTTCGTTGTCGTACCAGCTCACAACTTTCACGAAATTGTCGTTCAGTCCGATACCGGCTCCTGCGTCGAAGACTGAAGTGCAGAGTTCGCCGAGGAAGTCGTTTGAAACAACAGATTCTTCAGTGTATCCAAGAACACCTTTCAGTTCACCTTCACTGGCTTCTTTCATGGCTGCACATACTGCCTCATAAGAAGCTCCTTTATCCAGGCGGCAGGTGAGGTCCACTACAGAAACATTGGGGGTGGGTACCCTGAATGCCATTCCGGTAAGTTTTCCATTCAGTTCCGGAATCACTTTACCTACAGCTTTGGCAGCACCGGTAGAAGATGGAATGATGTTTTGTCCGGCTCCGCGTCCACCTCTCCAGTCTTTATTGGAGGGAGCATCCACAGTCTTCTGTGTGGCGGTGGTGGCATGTATGGTGGTCATCAGACCTTCAACAATCCCGAATTTGTCATTCAACACCTTGGCGATGGGAGCCAGGCAGTTGGTAGTACAGGAAGCGTTGGAAACAAAATTCATATCGCTGCTGTATTTCTTGTGGTTAACACCCATGACGAACATGGGGGTATCATCCTTTGACGGAGCAGACATGATCACTTTCTTGGCACCCGCGTCGATATGACCTTGCGCTTTCTCCTTGGTAAGAAAGATTCCAGTAGCGTCTACAACGTAATCAGCACCCACTGCATCCCACTTCAGATCTTCAGGATTTCTTTCAGCAGTAACCCTTACGGTGGAACCATTTACCACCAGGTTTCCGTCTTTTACTTCAACTGTTCCGCTAAAACGTCCGTGAGTAGAGTCGTATTTAAGCATATACGCTATATAGTCCACATCGATCAGGTCATTGATAGCCACAACTTCCACCTCTGGCATTTCAGCAGCAACCCTGAAAACCAATCTTCCGATTCGACCAAATCCATTAATACCAACTTTAATTTCCCCCATGATTTTAATTATTAAATGATTACGTTAAGTCTGTTTTTTTTATAACAGGAGTGCGAATTTAAGCAATAATATCAAATCGTCAAAGCACCGAACCAGGCAAAATCCTGAATTAATGAATTATTAAAATGAGGGGTAGGGTTGGGATGAGCTTTGGGACTTCCTATCCTGTCTGCGTTCTTTCCGGGACTTGGCCCTGGCAGCTTCACTGATGTCCACAATTTTGCCAAACCGATAGCCCATAATTACGTTGAAAAACAGAAAATTATTCTGTTCTGTAGCCATAATGGGGATCTCTTTGGGATAGACTGTAAGGCTCACCCCTACCTCCAGTGCATGGATGATGGCATCCTTCTGACTGTATTCAAAACTGAGTCCGGTCTTGGCAGTCAATCCAGGTACCACCTTTAGTTCACTAAAACCCATAAAAAATGGTCCGCGTCCACCAATATTATAAGGAGTCAGATGGATGGCCGGATCAAATTTCATAAGTTCCATGGTTACACTTTCTCCAGGGGTAGAGAATGAATAAACTTCATAGTAGATTGGTTTGAGGAAGCCAATGGAGAGGCCACCGCTGTAAAACATCCTTACTGAGATCCCTGTTTTATCGTGTTTCCGGAATAACTCCTTCTGCCAGCCTGCCATTCCCTTCAGTTCCCAGAATAGATTCTGCTTTCCAAATACATACCTGCGGGAGCTGTAATTGTAGGGCACCGTGGTTTTCACCTCTTTGGAGTGCTTCACATAGGAAAAGTCACCATCCAGAATAAACTGGTTCCAGGCATTTCTCCAGAAACCATACCTGTAGTTCAGACCAAATCCATTGGAATTGAGGAAACCAGCGTAAGAGCTTTCATCCCGAAACATGACCCTTTTCTGCTCATCAATTTCTCCCTGTGCCAGCAGGGGGATCGAAATCGACCAAAAGAGTGCTATGAGTACGAGGTACTTTCTCATTGACAATCAGGATTACTACACTTTACAAATTAACGAAATAATGGAGGGATTGTTGGTACCCTGACAAAAAAAAAGATCTACCAGAGGTAAATCTTCACAAAGATACAATAGGAACCCTATGACCGGTTAACCATTGGGCTCGGTCTGTTCAGTATCGATATGGCTATAAGCCGGGCAAACCTGCTTGTTGCATGAACTCACGAGAATACCTACTGCAAATACTACTGCTAAAATGATCACTGCTCTTTTCATGACGAAATGGTTTTGATCCGGTATAGATGTGCTACAAATATAAAATATATCTCAAAACAAAAAAAACATCCAATAGTAGTAAAACTCAGCATGCTGGAAAAAGTTTTACCAATGTACCCTTATTTATGATGATTCATGAAACCCTGGTGTTTCAGAATATCGAGTAATTTACTGGAAAACAATACGTTATCATCTTTTTTATAACGTACATCCGTAAAAACCTGCGCCAGGGTCTCTTTGTTATTTTCTTTGACAAATTCTTGATAAGTTGTGATTAACTCCTTTTCTCTGTAGTGTTTTTCTATGTCTGAATCCGAATAATCACTGTATTTATCCTGGTGTACCACTGCCTCCAGGGGAAGCCTGTCAGTCAGCTCCGGCGATTCATCGGGATATCCCAAGGTAACCGTTGTCACTGGCACCACTCCCTCTGGTAAATCGAGCACTTCGATGATTTTTCCGGCCATATAGGTGGTGGTTCCCAGGTAGCAGATACCCAGTCCGGCATCCTCCGCAGCCACACATACGTTCTGAGCCACCAGCAGTGCATCAATGGCTGCAGTCATGAAGGAGAGGAAATTATCATAACCGGGTTCTGCTTTGTTGAGCCTGCACCACTTATTGAATCGGTTAAAATCGGCACAGAATGTGAGCACCACCGGCGCCTCTTTTACCATGGGCTGATTGAAGTGACAGGGGGCCAGTTCCTCTTTGATCTTTTCATCGGTGGTGGAGATGATTGAATAGAGCTGCATATTACCGGTTGTAGAAGCCCTGATACCCGCTTCAAGTATGTACTGAAGTATCTGCTCCGGGATTGGATCAATTTTGTATTTCCTGATGGTTCGGTGATTGAGTATTGTGTCGAACATGATTGAAGAATTTGGGCAAAAATAGTGATATTTATTCGCGACGAATGGTTATTATTACACATTCTTTATTTTTTCATAAAACCTGACATGATGAACTATTCGAAGCGTTTCAGTTACATCGTTATACCTGCAATGATTATTTTTGCAATGGTTTTACCCCCAACTCTCCTAAATGCGAAAGAGAAAAACAAGAACGAGGAAGAGAAAACCGAGCGTGTTGACTCAACAATTTATAATGGATTAAAGTGGCGTGGCATCGGTCCGGCCATGACTTCCGGTCGCATTTCGGATTTTGCGGTGAATCCGGAGAATCACAGCGAGTGGTTTGTGGCTGTCTCGTCTGGGAATGTCTGGAAGACTACCAACAATGGAACCACTTTCAAACCTGTATTCGACAAGTATGGCACATACTCTACCGGTGTGATCACCATGGATCCCAACAATCCCAACCTGCTCTGGCTGGGAACCGGGGAGAACAACCACCAGCGGGCGCTGGCTTATGGAGATGGTGTTTATAAGACTGAGGATGGAGGCGAATCATGGAAGAACATGGGTCTTAAGGATTCGCGGCACATTGGCGGCATTGTTGTAGATCCCAGAAATTCCAATGTTGTTTTTGTAGCGGCCGAAGGTTCATTATGGGGTCCGGGTGGTGACCGTGGACTATACAAAACAACTGATGGGGGAGAAAGCTGGAGAAAGGTACTGGAGATCAGTGAAAATACGGGTGTCAACAATGTGGTGATGGATCCGGTGGATCCTGATGTGATGTATGCCACCAGTGAACAACGCAGAAGGCATGTGTTTACCAAGATCGGAGGCGGACCCGAATCAGCCGTTTACCGTTCCACCGATGGGGGAGAGAGCTGGATCAAATCCATGAAAGGATTACCAAAAGTGCATATCGGGGGCATGGGGATCTCCGTATCTCCGGCTGACCGAATTGTGGTCTACCTGATCATGGAAGCTGCTGATG
>JAUVKN010000321.1 GCA_030596245.1 Bacteroidia bacterium
AGCCCAGGTGGAGCGGAAAATTACTCGTCTCGTATCTGGAAAAGGAGCATAATGTAGTAATATCGATCCGAACGGCTCAACTGTGGATGAAATTGATTAAAAATTATTGAATTTGTAAACCGGTATTTGAAAAATGCCAAATTTTACATAAGTTATTTAAGAAAATGAAGCAGAACTTCCAGTTGCACTACTTCTATGGAGAAAACGAGAATACCATAAGAACCCAGGTCTGGTGTACATGATTTCTATATAGGTAAATAGACACAACGGACGTTGTTTTTCTGAATCTCGTCAGAAAGTTCCTGCAATTCATTACCCTCCATAAAATCCAGAAGCAGTGGAATCTCAATAGAAGAGCCCGGTTCGAGAAACCCCGACTTTGGCACCATCTGATCAGTATTCCCGTTATGATCAAGGGCACTGGATCCAAACTCGATACCAATTCCATCCCAATTCTTACTGAACAAGGGCTTCCCATCAGAAACCCTTGTAAACTCCTTAGAGTTGGCACCTCCTTTGCAAAACCATGTCTGAAAATATGGGGATACCGGGAAACTGACTTTTATCCCGGAATGGTCGGGACGGGTCACCAATACATAACCCAGGTTCCCGATGTCCAATGGATGATTTTCCAGGCCCTTATGAATGATGCCCGTTTCCTCCCTTATCTCATTATTCTTTGCAGGTGACCACCTGTCAAAATTCTCAGGCACTTTCTCTCCTGACCGGTTTTCAGCGGAAGCTGATGGTACCAGCAGGCGGCTGCCATCGGATGGGAAAAAGGTGATGTGGTAGCCCCAATCGGGTTTTAGTGGTTCCTGACAGATGTTTGTTACACGATCCATAAGCTGTAACCGCGGATTCTCTTTTCTGATAACCACCCTACGCTCCACTTCGAATAGTTCAGGACCCTGCAAATACCACGTTCCGGTAGGCGCGTGAGGAATATCCCTGTATACAAACAATGTTGACAGGGTTATTTCTCCATTATTAATTTCAACATCACAAAAATCAACAGGAATGTTTGAAGTCTCTCCGTGAATGGGAAGAAAACAATCTGTCCGCTTATCAAAAACTGGCATACCCCAGTTACGCAGACCATAAAACTCGATACCTCCACAAAAAGTCTTCAGAAAAGTGAATCCTGGAGCCGGTGTCCCGTCTATGGCCACTTCATCTGACAAAAGGTTCAGGGATTCAGGATCGCAGATCCCGATGGGTGGATTCCATAACAAAGGTTGGCCACCCTGGTAAATCTGTCCCACTGCAAAACCTTTCGATGGCAGAATTTCTACCTCAAGCCCCCCAAGCGAAGCATTGATCCGGTTTACCGACGAAGGATCACCCTGTTTGTGAACCAAGGAGACCGAACCACAAGAATCAGCAATAGTTGGCGATTTGTTCGATGCGAGATCTTTGCAATTTAAACGTAACTCAAGCATTTGAATAGGTAATAAATACAAGTCCTATGATATAGCAGATAAACATGATACTTAAGAGCCGGTCGGTTCCTTTCGGAGCACCTTTAAACTCCTTCCAGACGAAAATTCCCCACAGGACAGCCACCACAGGGGCAGCGTTACTTAGTGCGTAGGAGATGGCTGGATTTGCTGCGCCTACCGCCATAAAACTGACCACCATGCCCAGCATCCAAATCATTCCGCCCAGCACACCTGATGAATGTTCCCTCATTGACCCCTTCCAGTATAGTTTTATGGCGACAGGTTCGCCAACAATGGGTTTTCGCATGATTATAGGATTGATGATCAAGGTACTGATAACTACACCCAGAGCAAAAAATACGATTCCAGTATAGGGGGTCAGGTTGCCTGTACCGCCAGAAACGAACTCCGGATCCAAAGATTTTACCACAAAACCATAAAAGAAAGCGATGAATAAGCCAGCCAAGACAGAGAGCCATATCCCTTTTTGTGAGGGTTGCTTTCGCTCCTTGCTGATGCGCTTATATATCCTGCCGCTTAAAACAATGGCTAAAATAATAATGATCACTCCTATCCATAATACCATTGGTCGCTCTGTGCCCGAATGACCACTTATCAGGATCAGGACATAATTGATGACAATACCCAGGATCCAGGCAATGCCTCCCCCAATGGGAAAAGCAATGGCCATACCTGCAATGGCAATGGCAGCAACAAGCAGTATGTTTCCCATATTCCAGAGAATTCCTCCAAGCATGGCAAAAATGATGCTGGAGATATCTGCCTGATTTAGATCAGCAATGAAAGTCCTTCCCTGGGATCCAATGCTTCCAAATGTGAAAGCAGCGATCAGACTCATCAGAAAAATTCCAATCACCAGGTCCCAGTAAAATAGTTCAAACCGCCATGTTTTTGCAGCCATCTTCTGGGTATTGGCCCAGGAACCCCAGCAGATCATAGCCGTTACTGAAAGCAGAATAGCTATGCTATAGTTTTGAATCAATACCATATCTAAAGATTTAATATAATGCTACTATAAGCCTTTGATTATTGGTGATGATAGACCTCCCAGCCAAGGTAGTTTGTAACTGCTTCTTCAATTATTCCGGCCACATGATCTCTTCCCATGGCCACATGATGTTCAAAGCCATTTTTGCACAGATATTTCATCAATCCCTGTAAGTTGTCTACCTCACAAATTGCAACCCCTCCATCCATGTCATAAGGATCATCGGTGAAATGTCCTTCTCCAAGATATGATTTTATGGATCCCTTCAAATCATCTGTGGAAATCCTGAAATAGGTAAAGGGACCTACAGCCACTTTCCCCTTCACAGCCCCGAAACAATTTTCTTCTCCAAGACTGGCACCCAAAACATCCAAACTGGATATTTCTATCTCATCGGCAATAAAGCTTTTCGGATAGTTGCTGCAATGGATCCCGCTGCATTTGTTTCGCTCTTCGCCATAATTATTATTCCAGTCAAGCAGGGCAGCAGGGTTACCGGAAGCAAGTGAAAGGGCATACATTGAAATGGTGCCGGCAATATCAACCTCGCACGCTGAAGGCAACAGCCTCTCGCTGAGCATGCTCATTGTCAGACAGGTGGCACACCCATAGTTTTCCTGGATGGAAGTCCAGCACTGAAAAGCAGCAGCATCAATTTCATTTTCCTCTATCCATCTTTCACTGGCAATGCCAAATTTTGCCTGCTTTATAATACTTTCACTGGCTATACCTTTTGGAATGTTTCCATAGGCATGGATTTCCTCCAGTTTCCGTTTGACTTCGGTGGCATCATTATCGATTCTGTTGGCATTGCCAAGAATTTCCGACATATCCACTGGTACCACCGTTATCCCGGAGGCCTGCAGAATTTTTTCACTGGCCCGCATGGTCTGGAAGGCTCCAGGCCGGGTCCCAATGGCACCAATGCGTGCACTGGACAATCCACGAGTCACCCTGCAAATCTTTGCAAACCGAATGATATCCTTTTCAAATACATCACTCTCAATTTTGCATGTATGAAATGTGGTATCGGTAAATGGAATATTGTACTGGTATAAATTATTGCAGACTGACAATTTTCCACAAAATGCATCTCTTCGCTGACTGATACTCACCTTGTCAATGTCGTCATCACAAGCCTGGACCAGGACCGGCACATCAAGTTTGGCAATATTCAGCGCATTAACAATGCCTTGCTCATCACTAAAATTGGGTAGCGAAACAATGATTCCATCTATTTCATACCTTTTCTCATGGAACAACATAGCACCTTTTCTGGCATCCTCCAATGTTTCAAGGGCACCTGTAGGTGTGGCTTCAGTGGGTAAGATCACATGGTTATAGCCCAATTTTTCAATTAGCTCTATTAGGCTCTATCTTCCTTCAATAGCCAATGCACTGTTAAAAAAGCCCCTGGTCCCAACAATCAGGCCAAATGTCATTTTCTTCTCTGTTGTTTTCATATTGTGAATAATTAAGTGGTTTTATGAGTATATCTGTTCTTCCGGATATATTTTTCCGGTGGATTGCGTTGTTTAGGGCGTTCGATCAGTTCAATGGTGGTGCCAATAAGATTCTCTGTGTCCAGGTAGGCATAATGACCATCATCATCAGGGCCAAACCCGGCTCCATCCTGAGTCATTTTTATGCCGCACTCATCAGCCTCCTTCAATGAAGCATCCATATCCTCTGTCAGCACCCCCAAATGGTGTACACCATATCCATGCTGTTCAACAAACTCTTGATACACCGTATCTCCTTCCAGGGGTTGAATGAGTTCAATACGCATTTTCCCGATGT
>JAUVKN010000169.1 GCA_030596245.1 Bacteroidia bacterium
GCTTTTGAGTCGTAGAGCAGCGAGGCCACATCGTATTGAAGGGCGCCCCTTCGTCCTCCCTGGTAATCGATAAAACAGGGCTTCCCGTTTCGAAGCATCACATTGCGGGACTGAAAATCCCGGTAGAGAAAATATTTCGTATCCTGGGCAAGCAGGTACTGGATCAGCGTGTTATAATCATCCTCCAGCATCTGCTCATTGAACGGGACATTGGCCAGCTTTAGAAAATAGTACTTAAAATAGCTCAGGTCCCATTGCATGCTCTGCCTGTCAAAACTGGAACGGGGATAACAAACTGAATAGTTCAGCTTCTCCGATGCGGTGATTTGAAATTTCTGTAATTCCGTCAGCACCTCCTTATAAACCTCCTTTAATTCGGCAGGAAAGTTGCCATTGTCCCTCACCTGGAACAGGTAATCAAAAAGTGTAGTATCGCCCAGGTCCTCCTGCAGGTAAGCATGGTTGTCCAGATCCTCCAGGTAGATCTCCGGAACAGCCAGTCCCAAAGAGCGGAAATGCCTGCTGAACTCGATAAAAGCCTCATTCTCTTCCCGGTCCAGGTTGATGGCTCCAATGACAGTGGTTTCAGCACCGGTAATCCGGTAGTACTCCCTGGGAGACCCGGAAGCAGGTAATTTATTGATCGAAATCACACTCTCTCCGCACCACCTGTCAAACAGGTCGTTCAATAATTCAAGTCTGGTCTGGCTCATGGTTGACAGAATCTTCGTATCTCTCTTTCGCGTCAAAGATATCTAATTCTTCATTGCAGATTCTACAAGCTTTTTAACAGGTACAAACAATGGTCTTACGTGCTTTTTTCAGGTATTGTTAATTTAGGTATTTCAGGATCTTTTCCACTGGAAATGATTTTCCATGGCCCGGATATATGGTCTTTGCACCCTGGTCGATCACCTTTTTCCAGCTCTTTTTAAGCAGATCATAATCCTTGGCATAGATGGGCAAGCTGGGCTTAAAAACGAAGGGAGCCTTATTTTGGGCAAGGCAACCGATAAAGGCGTCACCAGTTTCCAGCAACACACTTACTGATCCATAAGTATGACCCGGGGTATACACAATGTTTCCGGGGATCCCGTATTCCTTTAATGAAAGGCCTTTGTCATCCAGTACTATATCTGCCTTCACAGCAGGGAATGCTCCTTTTATTTTCATAAGGGGTTTGAACATGGCTCGGGATACTTTCCCCCAGGTGGTGACCCCCTCCGGCCAATGGAATTTTCCCTTCTCAAGATTTTCCCTGTCCTTTTCGTGGATGGCAATTTTTGCCCCGGTGAGTTCACTTAACTCCTTTGCACCCCCCAAATGGTCGAAATCCCCATGGGTAATGATGATCAATTGTATCTCTTCAGGTTTGATTTGAGAATCTGTAAGGAGTTTGGAGAATGATTTTGCTGCTCCTGCCCAGGCGCCATCAATGAGTACTGCACCCTTATCTTTAAGGATGTAACAGGTGTTCAGGCTTGATTGAAATGGAATGATTTGAAGTGACATTTTATTTCGTTTTAGTCTTCAATGAGTGATTGATCTAAGTTAGAGGAATTAAGGATTCAAATCAAGGGAGTGGATATTTCACCATTCATTTTCCAAGTTATGAAATCCCAAATAGGTTAAGGATGCAAGCTCATAATCAAACTTCGAAATAATACTCAGCCGCAGAGTTGACTGATTAAAAAGATTTTATAACTTCACTCGCGTTTCAATTTGTCCTTTGACAACAAGTCCAACCCTTAATAATTCACACCAATGGAAAAAAGTGAAATTCTATTACGCGTAAAAAACGTTGTTAGCAATGTTCTTAAAATCGAAAGTTCTGAAATTACCGATGAAGCAAATTTTGTTTTTGATCTTGGAGCAGATTCAATGCAGAGTGTAGAGCTCGTGGCCGGATTTGAAGAGGAGTTTGATATCGAAATGGACCAGGACAGAGCCCTTGAGGTTCAGAACATAGATGATGCAGTGAATTTCATAGCCGAATATGTTTAGGCAAACCATTACTTTTCCCGACAATTTTTTCCCTTATGGATGATTTACAAAAACTTCGCCAGAAGAATCTGGAAACGATTTTTCACCCGAAATCGGTAGCCATCATTGGTACAAACAATGTAAAAGGTACCGTTCCTCACGACATCCTGGACAATATCCTTAAATCTGATTTTAGTGGAATTGTTTATCCTGTAAGCCCCAGAGAAAAGAGCATCAAGGGGATCAAAGCATATAAATATGTGATTGATGTTCCTGATGATATTGACCTGGCGATCCTGGTTTTCCCCAGTCCTGTCTGTCACCTGGCCCTTGAGCAGTGTGGGCAGAAAGGAATTAAATCGGTCATCATTATTTCTGCCGGATTTAAAGAAATTGGAGAAAAGGGCCTGATAAGGGAAAAACAGCTTATTGAGATTGCGCGGAAATATGATATGTCATTAATCGGACCCAATTGTCTCGGCGTTATCAACACAGCTCCTGAGACCAACCTTAATGCTTCATTTGCCAGGGAGATGCCGGACAGAGGCAATATTGGATTTCTCTCTCAAAGCGGAGCACTCTGTACAGCTGTTCTGGATTATGCCATTGCAAAGCATATTGGTTTTTCAAAGTTCATTAGTTTCGGCAACAAAGCAGATATCAGTGAAATAGACCTGTTGTACTATTTGATGGACGATGATGAAACCAAAGTTATTTTAATGTACCTGGAGGAGGTATCTGATGGTAATACATTGATGAAAGCGGCCCAGGAAGTTATTACAAAAAGTGGAAAGCCCATCCTTATTATTAAGTCAGGCCGGACTGAAGAGGGTGCATCAGCAGCAGCATCACACACTGGCTCCCTGACCGGGAAAGATGAGATTTGCGATGCAGCTTTTAAACAGGCAGGGATCATTCGTTGCGATAATATTGAAGAGATGTTTAACAAGGCCATTGCTTTTGCCTACCAGCCTGCTCCAAAGTCGGAGAAAGTTGCGATTATAACGAATGCTGGTGGCCCGGGGGTCCTCACTACAGACGCAGCTATTTCAAATGGCCTTCAACTTGCAAAGTTTTCGGAGGAGACAACGAAAATACTCAAGAGAGCCCTTCCCTCCACTGCCAACATTAATAACCCGGTGGATGTGATTGGGGATGCCCGGGCTGATCGATATGTGGCAGCAATTCAGGCTGCTTTTGAAGACTCAGATGTGGATGGGGTTTTTGTAATTCTGACTCCCCAGTCCATGACCGATATTGATACAATTGCTGAGGAGATTACAAAAATTGCGGAGGGACAGACAAAGCCCATCTATGCCTCCTTCATGGGTGAAAAGGATGTGGCTTCCGGGATCGACATTTTGCAAACGCACAGGATTCCCCATTACTCACTTCCGGAATCCATGTGCACCTCATTTCATGCAGTATTCCATTTTTATAAAAACTTAAAACCAAAGGTTCATGAGCTTCCGGTACTGAAAAATATTCAGTCCGGTTTAGCTAAGGAGATGATGGGAAAGGTCTTATCCAATGGGAGGGCTTTTATTCCCGAGGTTGAAACCATTGATCTGCTTCATACATATGGATTGCCTGTTCCCCGGGGCAGGCTGGCTACAACGGTCGATGAAGCTGTAAAGATTGCTGAGGATATTGAATACCCCGTTGTGCTAAAGGTGATCTCGGATCATGTTATCCATAAGTCTGATGTGAATGGCGTTGAGCTTGATATACAAAGCGCCAAAGAGTTGAAAGAAGCATATCAAAGGATACATGATAATGTTTCAGCCAGGATGCCCGATGCTACCATCAGCGGGATCTATGTGATCAGGATGATTACAGGGTGCGAAGAACTCATCCTGGGCATTAAAAGAGATCCTTCGTTCGGGCCCGTTTTGATGTTTGGGATGGGTGGAATCTTCGTTGAGATATTTAAGGATATAAGTTTTGGAGTAGCACCTCTCAGTTATGAGGAAGCAAAAAATATGATCGAACAGACCAAGGCTTACGAGATCCTCAAAGGATCGAGAGGACGTGCACCCAGAGATATTGATTCAGTCATTGATGCGATGTTAAGACTGGGCCAGATGGCAGCAGATTTCCCGGAAATTGAGGAGCTGGATATTAATCCCCTGTTTGTTATGGATGAGGGGAAGGGAAGTGTGGTAGGAGACGCCAGAATGATCATAAAGAATTCGTTATAAATTAAAACCATACAGATTATGAGAATTGTAATTAAAGAGACCAAAGCTGATACGGGGAAATGGACGGCTGATTATATCATTGATAAAATCAAAGCTTTTGCTCCTACGCCTGAAAAACCATTTGTTATGGGACTGCCTACCGGCTCTTCACCCATGCCTGTTTATGAAGAATGGATAAGAAGATACAAAGCAGGCGAGATCTCCTTTAAGAATGTAGTGACATTTAACATGGATGAATATGTAAACTTGCCTGAAGATCATTCGGAAAGCTATCATTCATTTATGTATACAAACCTCTTTGACCATATTGATATTCCGGCTGAAAATATCAACATTTTGAATGGCAATGCTGCTGATCTGGAAAAGGTATGCAAGGATTATGAGGCCAAAATTAAACAGTACGGGGGCATTGAGTTGTTTCTGGGAGGTATTGGTCCGGACGGACACATTGCTTTTAATGAGCCAGGCTCCTCCCTAACTTCCAAGACGAGGGTAAAAACCTTAAGTTATGATACCATTCTGGCTAATTCCAGATTTTTTAATGACGATATGTCCAAGGTCCCGACCCAGGCCCTGACTGTAGGTGTGGGGACTGTGATGGGTGCAAGGGAAGTGGTGATCATTATCACCGGTTTTAACAAAGCCCGTGCTGTGAGAGAGGTCATTGAGGGGGGTATAAGTCACATGTGGACAGTTTCTATGCTGCAGTTGCACGAGCATGCGGTTATCTCATTGGATGAACCAGCTACCATGGAATTGCAGGTTGAAAGCGTCAAGTATTTTAAGGATATAGAGGAGATATCACAATCGAAAATGCCAATACATTAAAACAATGAATTACCGACCCTTAGATAATTCAGAAATAACAGCCCTTAAGAATCAGGGCTGTTTTTCTTCCGATTGGTCAAATATCACTGTTGCGGAGGATTTTTCAACCGACCATATACAAGGAGTAAGATTTTTGGGCAATGTAAAAATCGGGTTGGTATCTGGCTTGTTCAACAGCAAGATTACAAATTGTGAGATTGGAGATGATGTGGTGATCGATAACGTTCATCTGGTAGAGAATTACCGGATTATGGATCATGTCATTCTTGAGAATGTGGATACCATTTCAGTGAAAGATCCCTCTTCATTTGGGAATGGTTTTGAGATCGATGTACTCAACGAAGGTGGAGGCAGGGAATTGTTAATGTTTGACAGACTCACTGCTCAACTGGCCTACATGCTGGTTTGCTACCGTCATGATCCTGGGTTAATAGATTCTATTAATGGGATGATTCATGATTATGCCAAAGAGAAAACCTCAGAAACAGGAGAGATTGGTGCCGGAACGGAGATCTTAAATAGCGGTGCCATTTATGATGTAGACATTGGAGCTCACGTCTCAATCAGGGGTGCATCTCTGCTGAAGAATGGAACCATTGTGAGTCATCGTGAGGCCCCTGTTTCCATTGGTGAGAATGTGATTGCTAAAAATTTTATGGTTTTATCAGGATCCACCGTGGATGGAGGAGCTTTGGTGGATAAATGTTTCATTGGGCAGAGTGTGGAGATCGGGAAGCAATTTTCGGCTGAAAACAGTGTTTTCTTTGCAAACACTGAAGCCTTTCACGGAGAAGCGGTAAGTGTGTTTGCGGGTCCTTATACGGTAACCCACCATAAATCTACCCTAATGATTGCCGCACAGTTCTCCTTTTTTAATGCCGGGAGCGGAACAAACCAGAGCAACCACATGTATAAGCTTGGGCCGGTTCATCAGGGGATTATGGAAAGGGGTTCCAAAACCGGTTCATTTGCCTATTTGTTGTGGCCAAGTCGCATTGGAGCATTTTCGGTTGTGATAGGTAAAAACCTGGCAAGTTTCGACACCAGTGATTTCCCTTTTTCATATATCAATGTGGATCATGACAGGAGTATTTTAACTCCGGGCATGAATCTTTTTACGGTCGGTACACGACGTGACAGTCAAAAATGGCCTCAGCGGGATAAAAGAAAAGATCCTGAAAAGTATGATCTGATCAATTTCGATTTTCTGAGTCCGTATATCATGCAGAGAGTGATCCGTAGCCTTGATATTTTGCAAGAACTATATGAAAATGCCTCCAAAAAGCAGGAGACAGTTTTTTATAAGGGGATCCGGATAAAAAGGCTGATGCTGAAATCGACCCGGAAGTTTTATGAAATGGCCATGTCCATTTTTATTGGGGGCCAGATTATTAAAAAGTTAGAGACAATCAAAGAGCCCAAATCAATAGAATCCATAAGAGAAGGGCTATCGGCCAGTGATCATAAAGTTCCGGATAAATGGATTGATCTGGCAGGGATGATTGCCCCTGACCATGTAATGCAGGATTTTTCCAAGGATATAAAGTCAGGGAGCATCAAGAGCTTGGATGAAATATCCGACCGACTTAAGCGTATACACGACTCCTATGACAGTTATGTATGGGATTGGACTACCCGGATCCTGTCTGAGAGGTTTGATATGGATGTCAGAAACATCGAAGCCAGTCAGCTGCTTGAGCTGATATCGAAATGGGAGACAGAATCCATAAAACTGGACAAAATGATCTTAAACGATGCCACCAAGGAGTATGACGACTCCAGCAAAATTGGCTTCGGAGTAGATGGCGATCAGGATGTAATTAACCAGGATTTCGAAGCAGTCAGGGGAACCCCCGATAAAAACAAATTCATAGCGGGGATCAATCAGGAAATCATACAGATCGAAGAAAAGGCAGCTGAACTAAGGAAGATATTAGAATAGATATAGCCAGGTTTACTCGATGGACTGCTCAATCTCTTTGAAATGCTCAGGTTTGGTATAATAAGCAGAAAATGAGATCTTCCATTCTCCTTTAATCTTTTCCAGGAAAGATATTTGAATGTTATTATATCCTCCCTGGTGACCATCTACGGTCCATTGCCAGATATTATCACAGGTGAGCCATGCACTTTTACCGGTCACTTTTAAGATCACGTTCTCCTTAAAATTTACAGGATCTGCAATTTGCTGGTCGCCTTTCACAAAACCTCCCAATAAAGTCTGAACTTCATCCCACCCCTTGTACGTATTATAACCATATATACCTAATTCTAACCTGCTTTCCAGACTATCCTTTACGTGAAGAGCAAAAATGCTTTCATTATCGTTTGCTACAGCAGCATCTGCTTCTTTCTGGAAAACAGCCAGGATAGCTTCCTTCTCTTTTTCTATGTTTTGCTGACAGGAAGTACCTGCTAATAGAATAATGGCAAATAAGGGCCATAGATATCTTCTCATGATTGAAGGTTTTGATTAATTATGCCGCAAGTTAATACACCTTATTACCAAAAACAAACAATATTACAGCAGATAAAAGAGGGGAGCATACTCTGAGGAGCAATATTACAGCACGATCAATACCTTCTTAAAGCTTAGTTCATCTCCCTTGATGCTAAGGAAATAGGATCCTGGTTGTGCTTTAAGCCGGATGAGCTCTTCACTGCTGAATAACTTTCCATTCTGCAGGGTTTTGCCTGACAGGTCACTGATGTTGTAATCTAATTCCCTTACCCCGCCAGGAACAATGATCCGGAAGCGCTGTTCCGTTACCGGATTCGGGTAGATGCTGATTTCGCCCGGGTTGAGCTCTCCTGTATGGATGGGATTGGCATCCTGGGTCACTGTAATGGAATGGATACCCTGACAAGATTCTATCCGGACCTCTGCTACACGTTCCTGCACGCTCAGGTTCTGATCCACGTGGATGTAGACAGAATCACCCGAGCTCACAACACCGGCATCCGCAAACGCCTGGTCAGAGGAGACCGTCATATCCCCGTTTGTGGTCACAGGAAATATTACGGTTTGTTTGCTGCTGGTCAGTTGAAGAGCGTTGACATCGCAAATGAAATTACAGGGGCCCCCGTCCTGTAATACTTTGACAACCCCGGTCTGCCCGCATCCCACCACTGTAAAGGATCCGTTCATGACCTCTAACCCCGGATTGTCCCGGACCGATACAAGAATGGTATCTTCCAGCAGGGTCAGGGTGAAGAACTCCCCCGATATGTCCCTGATACTGTAACCGCCGGGAGCCTGAACCAATATCACTCTTTCTGACTGAATCTCACTGAAATGCAGTGAATCTTCCGACAGGCCCAGTTCACAGGAACCGGTGGCCTCAATGGCCCCGGCATCCCGATTTCCAATGGGTGCTTTCCCGGTTAAATCGTAAAGGAAGGGACCGTCAGACTGCCATTGATATAACTCATCAATGGTGGTTCGTGCATCGAAGAGATTGCCCCTGGACAAACGCAGGAAATCCAGGGTGCCACTGAAATAGGAATTATCCATGTTCTTTCCGACCAGCATATCGGAACTGTTGGAAAGCGACACCTCCGCTGCTGGCATCTCCCCGGTCATACTCCCGTTGGAAAGTACACCATCTACGAACAGATGAATACCAGAACTGCGCCTGATCTCTGCCAGAAGGTGGTGCCAGCCTCCCTTATTGACCACAACTGAACTGGAAATACTGATCTTTGCCGACCCGGTCTCAAACAGCGTAATCCGGGCCTGTCCCAGTTCATTGATATCCAACCCGTATCCTGCAGATCCGCCATATTTGGACACAATGACCCCGCCTGTATGTCCTGTATCGGGTTTGATATAGGCTTCAATGGTGAAATCGTTGAGGGCCATGTCCACATTGTTGCT
>JAUVKN010000250.1 GCA_030596245.1 Bacteroidia bacterium
GAGTAAGGACGCAGCCGTAGAGCTCTTGCAATCTTTCTGGATCAAGTTCAACAATCATCCTTCCCCACCCAAGGTGGGAGTAACTGCAGAGGAGAGTAATACCTACACAGACTTTTGCCTGATCAACCTGGGCGGACTGAAAGAGGATGGATCCAATGCAGTGAATGAGCTAAGTTTCGTTTTGCTGGATGTGATCGAGGAGATGCGTCTGCTCCAGCCCTCATCCATGGTACAGGTAAGCAAAAAGAGTCCTGACAGTTTCGTGGACCGGGCGGTGAAGATTGTAAAAACCGGATTTGGGCAACCCTCTATTTTTAATACGGATGCCATTGTTCAGGAGCTGGTAAGGCAGGGAAAGAGCCTGGAAGATGCACGGAATGGTGGTGCCTCCGGATGTGTGGAGAGTGGTGCATTTGGTACCGAGGCTTATATCCTTACCGGTTATTTCAACCTGGTTAAGGTGCTGGAGATTACGCTTCATCATGGGACCGATCCCCGAACCGGAAAAACCATCGGAGTCTACACCAGGGATTCAGCGACGTTCAATACATTTGATGACCTGCAGCAGGCCTTTATCAGGCAGCTGCAGCACTTCATAGATATAAAGATCACCGGTAATAACATCATTGAGCGAATTTTCAGCAACCATTTGCCGGTCCCCTTTCTATCACTTCTTATTGATGATTGCATTGGTAACGGGAAAGATTATAATGCAGGGGGAGCCAGGTACAACACCAGTTATGTGCAGGGAGTCGGACTGGGATCCATTACCGATATGCTGACTTCTTTGAAAATCAATCTGTTTGACAAAGCGTCCATCAGCATGGGAACCTTTCTAAAGGTGCTGGCTGATAACTTTGATGGACACGATGCGTTGAGGGCAGCACTATTGTATGACACTCCCAAGTATGGCAATGATGATGACCTGGCCGATGAGCATGCCCGCTGGGTATTTGATGCATTTTACGAAGCTGTGAACGGGCGGAAGAGTCCCCGCGGTGCCACCTACCGCATTAATATGCTTCCCACCACCAGTCATATCTATTTTGGCAAAGTGGTGGGTGCCATGCCGGACGGTCGACTGGCCGGAGAGCCTTTATCTGAAGGGATATCTCCCTTCCAGGGAATGGACCGGAAAGGACCCACAGCTGTGTTGAATTCGGCCCTGAAGATCGATCACCTGAAAACGGGAGGCACCCTGCTGAACCAGAAATTCACTCCCGATTTTTTCAAGGACCAGCGCAGCATACACAAGGTAACCCAACTGATCCGCGGCTACTTCAGAATGAACGGTCACCATATCCAGTTCAATGTGGTTGCTGCGGATACCCTTCGCGCTGCCCAGAAACATCCCGAAAAGTACCAGGACCTGATCGTTCGGGTGGCCGGATACAGCGATTACTTCAATGACCTGGGTCCCGAACTGCAGGAGGAGATCATTCGCCGTACCGAACATGAGAGAACATGAAAGTGAGACAGAGTAAAAGTTTCAAAGTTACTTTTGACTTTAATTTATACTTTAGTGGTTTGAAGAAAGTATGACCATTCAATGAAAAACCGCCATCTTAAAGCGGCTATTATGCTGTTGGTAATCCTGGTTGCCGGTGCGTGCAGCAACCGGGTTGATCGTACCATCTCAGAGATTCATTCCCTGTTGGATTCCTTACAATCTGAATATGCCCCCGACACACGAATTGCCCTCTGGGACATCACGGTTACCGGAGCAAAAGATCTTATCACCCTTTCAGGGGAAGTGGATAATAGAGCAGCCTACAAGGCCATTGTGAGGGCCATCGATCAGCAATTCCCCGAGGTGAGTAACACCCTTGTTTTACTACCTGAAGGAGGCGACGGACAATTTGTCAACGGACTGATCAATAATTCTGTGGCTAATATTCGTGCTGAACCCAGCAGCCGTACCGAGATGGTCACACAGGCCTTGCTGGGCACACCAATCAGGATCTTAAAGGAGGAAAATGGCTGGTACCTTGTGCAGACACCAAATGGCTACCTGGGCTGGGTAAACGATTTTGAGACCCAATCATTGGACAAGGCTGAACTGGCCAGTTTCAAAGATGCCCGGAAGGTCGTCTATGCGGAACAGTATGGGTTGGCATATACAGCACCTGATGAGACCTCCATGCCAGTCTCTGACCTGGTTATCGGCTGCATTCTTCGGGTAATATCTTCAGCAGACGGTTTTCATCAAGTGAGTTATCCCGATGGTCGAATAGCGTGGGTAAAGAAAGCAGAGGTGAGGGATGCTGCTGAAATATTCTATCAGGCACTTCAGGTGGAACAGCTGGTGAAAACCGCCTTGAAATTCAATGGTATACCCTATCTCTGGGGAGGGGTCTCTTCAAAGGCCATTGATTGCAGCGGACTATCATCCAATGTGTACTTTATGAATGGAATCCTTCTACCCAGGGATGCATCTCAACAGGCACTTTGCGGAAAGGAGATTACTACCGACTATGAACATAAGGAGCTGATGACAGGAGATTTACTTTTTTTTGGACGAAAAGGCACAGCTACACAGCCAGAGAAAGTCACTCATGTAGCCATCTACCTTGGTGACTCAGAGTTTATCCATGCGGCAGGATACCGTGACAGGGTAAGCATCAATAGCATAGACAGCATCCGGGAAAACTTCATTCCGGACTATCCAGAGACTTTCGTCAGGGCGGTCAGGATGACTGGAGAGGATGATGATGGGTTCCAGCCTATTACTGAAAACGATTTTTACAAAGAGATAATCAGCATTACAGAATGAAAGCAGGAAGAAGGACCTTTTTAAAGAGTGTGGGAGTGGCCTCCCTGGCCACTACTCTTCCACTGACAGCCTGCACGGGACCCAAGGCCCCGGCGGTAATTGGGAGCAGTAAAATGAAATTGAGCTTCCGTCCTTACGAATTACAGTTGCAGCATACATTTACAGTGGCTGGGAATTCAAGAAATACGACACCGGTGGTTTTGACAGAGATCGAATATGAAGGATTTACAGGATATGGGGAGGCCTCCATGCCGCCTTATCTTGGCGAATCCCAGGAATCGGTGATGAACTTCCTGAAAAAGGTGGAGCTGGGGCAATTCAAAGATCCTTTCCTGATGGATGACATCCTGGAGTATGTGGATTTCATTGATAAGGGTAACCGGGCTGCCAAGGCGTGTGTGGATATTGCACTTCACGATTTGATGGGAAAAATGGTCGGTCAGCCGCTCTACAAACTGTGGGGCCTCAATCCGGATCATACCCCCATGACCTCCTTTACCATTGGGATCGATACCCCTGATATGGTGAGAACAAAGACCGAAGAGGCCAGACGTTTTAAGGTGCTGAAGGTAAAATTGGGAGGGGGCAATGACAGGGAGATGATCGAAACAGTGAGATCTGTGACTGATGTACCCCTTTATGTGGATGTGAACCAGGGATGGAAGGATAAGCATGCTGCACTGGATCTGATTCACTGGCTCAGTGAACAGGGAATAGAGTTTATTGAACAGCCCCTGCCTAAAACCCAGGTGGATGATATGGCCTGGCTCACAGAAAACAGTCCGCTACCCATTATAGCCGATGAGGCCTTTCAACGGATCTCCGATGTGGCCATATTTAAAGGAGTCTATTCGGGGGTCAATATCAAACTTATGAAAAGTACCGGATTGCGGGAGGCCCACAAAATGATCACGGTGGCGCGGGCCATGGATATGCAAGTGATGATCGGTTGTATGACAGAGACCTCCTGCGCCGTATCAGCAGCCTCCCAACTTTCCCCGCTGGTGGATTGGGCCGATCTGGATGGCAACCTGTTGATCAGTAATGACCTGTATGAAGGTGTTCAAGTCGTGGATGGCAAGATAACACTCAATGAGTTGCCTGGTATTGGAATTATGAAACTGGAGTCCTAATGGCTAATCCTCTAATAGCAAAATCGATTATAGGAAGATGTTAAACCGGAGAACTTTTATCAGGAAGTCAGGTTTGCTTGCGGCCCTCTCTCTTGGGTCGCATTCAGGATTGACTGCCGGGATGACCACCGAAACCGAACAAGATCTACCGGTCCAGAGACCAAGAATACTTCCCCGAAGGCTGAAGAAAGGCGACCTTATTGGCCTGGTGACTCCCGGAGGCCCAATAAAAAAGGAGCAACTGGATGAGGCCATTATCAAGTTCGAAAAACTGGGGTTCAGGACCTGTTATAATGACTCTGTGCTATCGGAGTATGGGTATTTTGCGGGACCCGACCAGGAGAGGGCTGATGAACTGATGCATATGTTTACCCACAAAGAGGTGGATGCAGTGTGGTGTGTAAGGGGAGGGTATGGTTCAATCAGAATTCTTAATCTTCTTGATTTCGAGCTAATCAGGCAGAATCCAAAGGTATTTATCGGGTACAGCGATATTACAGCTTTGCTCACCTCAGTATATGAACAGACAGGATTGGTCACCTACCACGGACCGCTGGGGATCTCCGATTTTAATGATTTCTCTCTGAAGTCATTGGAAAAGGTAATCCTTGATCCTGGGAAGCACTACAGGTACCCTTATGAGCGTGAAGATGATACTGAAGGTAATCCGGAATTTGATCGTTATACACTCCATGGCGGAAAAGCTGAAGGAGAACTCATTGGAGGAAACATCAGTGTGCTGGATTCGATGATCGGAAGCAGGTTCGAACCCAATTTTGAAAACAAGATCGTATATCTTGAAGAGATTGAGGAGAAAACCTACCGGGTGGATAAGATGCTGTTTCACCTGCTGGAGGCCACCAACCTGAAAAAGGCAGCCGGGATTGTGATGGGTGTAATGGGCGATTGCAACATCAATGATGAGCCCAGGCTTACCCTGAAGGAAGCCATCAGGGATCTGTTTGAACCATTGGGTATTCCCGTTTCATATGGTCTCTCTTTCGGCCATATCAAAAAAATGGTGACCATTCCAAACGGCATCAGAGCCAGGATGAATGCAGAGAGGAATAGCTTCAAATTACTGGAAAGGGCCGTGAAATGAACGATTTTGGTATACTCTCCATTTTACCACCCCTGCTGGCGATTATCCTGGCTTTGAAAACCAGGCAGGTCTATATTTCCCTGGTGGTTGGCATCTGGCTGGGGTGGTTGATCATCAGTGATTGGAATATACTGCAGGGATCCATTGCTACCCTGGAGGGATTTGTGGATGTATTTAAATCCCCGGGGAATACGAAGACTATCATGTTCAGTGCCCTGGTGGGGGCCTTGTTGATCTTTATCCAGTATTCGGGGGGTGTTCAGGGCTTTATCCTGAGGATGGATAAGCTACTTCAAAGGGTTGAAGAGAAGAGAAAGGGCAGAAGCAGGATGGTGGTGGAGCTTTTAGCCCTGGCTACAGGGGTGTTGTTATTTATCGAAACCAGCATCAGCTCACTGACCGTTGGAACACTCTACAGGCCGGTATTTGACAGGTTGAAGATCCCCAGGGAGAAACTGGCCTACATAGCCGATTCAAGCTCGGCTCCCAGCTCTATCCTGATCCCTTTTAATGCCTGGGGTGCATTTATCATGGGGTTATTGCTTACACAGGGTATCGAAAACCCATTTAGAACCATGGTGTCAGCCATGGGATTTAACTTTTATCCCATGATCGCCATATTCCTGGTTTTCATGGTGATTGTTACCCGGAAAGATTTTGGGCCCATGGCCCGGGCGGAGAAGAGGACGCGGGAAACAGGAAAACTGCTCAATGACGGCGCAAGGCCTATGGTCTCCGAAGAGATCACCTCCTATGAAATGAAAGAGGGGATTAAACCGAGGGCCATCAACATGATCCTGCCGCTGGGGGTGATGATCCTTATGATGCTGGTAAGCCTGGTGTATACCGGATGGGACCAGGTTGAAGATGCATCCTCGTTCATGGATCACTTTGGAAAAGCGCTGGGTCGCGGATCCGGATCTTCGGCAGTCCTCTATTCGGTTACCACCGCCATTCTGGTGGCCATGTTGCTATACCGTGTTCAGGGGATCATGAAAATCCGAAAAATGATTGAGCTTATTTTGAAGGGGATCAGCGAATTAATGCCTCTTGCGCTGCTGATGATGCTTGCATTCTCCATCAGCCACGTCTGCAATAGTCTGGGAACCGGTGAATATGTGGCAGGCATTACCGAGAGCTGGCTTTCACCGGCACTCCTGCCAGCTGTTATATTCATTCTCTCCTCTTTCATTGCTTTTTCAACCGGCACATCCTGGGGTACCTTTGCCATCATGATGGCCATCGCCCTCCCCATGGCGGAGATACATGGAGCAAACCTATACCTGGTGGTGGCAGCTACCATGGGGGGTGGTGTATTTGGAGATCACTGTTCTCCCATATCCGATACCTCCATCATCTCCTCCATGGCTTCAGCTTCAGACCACATCGATCATGTGCGGACGCAACTGCCTTATGCCCTGGTTACAGGAGGCCTGACCGTGGTGAT
>JAUVKN010000245.1 GCA_030596245.1 Bacteroidia bacterium
GACTGGAGGAGTACTTCAGCTGGAATTCTATTGAAGAGATGCTTGACTGGCAATTCAAGCAGGTTGGCACCTCCCTGGAAGAGATGAAACGGATCGGGGTAAAGACTTTTGAACGGGCTTATGATGACCTCTATTTTCAGGAGGGAGAGGAGAAGGAGTTTTATACCGATACCGGGAAAATTGAATTGTACAGTACTGCACTTGCAGCTGAAGGATTTGACCCGCTTCCGGTCTATACACCACATGAAGAGCCTCCTGAAGGATATTACCGCTTGAATTATGGCAGGGCTCCGGCACATACCTTTGGCCGGACCGCCAACAATGCCCTCCTTAAAGATCTTATGGAGGAGAACAGCGTCTGGATCAATCCAAAAGTAGCCAGTATCTGGGGGATTGAGAACGGACAGTATCTCTATCTCGAAAACCAGGATGGAGTCCGGTCATCTTTCCCGGTGAAGGCGAGGGTCACCGAAAGGATCCGTTGGGACAGTGTCTATATGGTTCATGGTTTCGGACATACCAATAAACGACTCTCAAGAGCCTATGGCAAAGGCGCCAGTGATTCCGAATTGATTACAAAAGTGCTGATGGATCCCATCATGGGAGGTACCGGAATGAGGGGCAATTTTGTCACCTTTAAGTTTGAACCTGCAAATACCGAAGTTGAGTCATGAGATACGCGATGGCCATTGATACCAAGAAATGTGTGGGCTGCAGCGATTGTGTGGTTGCATGCCAGACCGAAAACAGTGTTCCTGTAGGCTATTGCCGGGACTGGGTGGTGGAGGTAACAGACGGAACCTATCCACAGCTTGAAATCGAGATCAGGTCGGAACGGTGCAACCAGTGTGATAACTCACCCTGTGTAAGATGTTGTCCCACAGGAGCCAGTCACTATGCCGAAGGGGGTATTGTGCTGGTCACCCCCAACAAATGCATTGGCTGCGGAGCGTGCATTACCTCATGTCCCTATGATGCCCGTTATCCCCATCCCGATGGATATGTGGACAAATGTACTTTTTGCATCCACAGGGTCAAGAAAGGACTGGAACCTGCCTGTGTGGCAGCCTGTCCCACCAAGTGCATGTACTTTGGTGACCTGGATGATCCCAACAGCAAGGTTTCGGAGATCCTGAAAGTTCGAAAGTATAAAACCCTGATCCCGGAAGCGGGAACAGACCCACAATTATATTTCCTTATATAAAAGCATTATGAGAGAAGAACTTATCGTGAGTGGTCGCGCCAATCCACTGATTGATCCTCACCTGCACATTTGGCACTGGCAGATCCCGCTCTATCTGTTCCTGGGTGGATTGGCAGCAGGCATTCTCTTTTTCGCCGGCCTGTATACCATTATGGGCAAGGAGAAGAGTTATCCTGCAGCTGTGAGAAGGGCCCCGCTAATTGTTCCGTTTGTACTCATCATCGGACTGTTCGCCCTGCTACTGGATCTGAAACACAAACTCTTTTTCTGGAGGTTGTATACCACCATCCGTCTGGAATCGCCCATGTCCTGGGGAGCCTGGGTATTGATGCTGGTCACGCCCCTCTCCTTTATCTGGGCGGCCATTCATATCAGGGAGATTTTCCCAAAGTGGAATTGGAAATTCAGGATCCTGATTATCCTGGATGAGTTCTTTACAAGTCAGAAACGAACCATTGCATGGGTGATGACCATCGCTTCCGTTATCCTGGGGGTATATACCGGGATACTCTTCTCGGCATTCAATGCACGCCCGCTGTGGAACACATCCATTCTGGGTCCCCTGTTCCTGGCTTCGGGTCTTTCAGCAGGAGCAGCGGTGATCATGTTATTTTCAAAGGATCACCATGAGCGGACCATATTCTCAAAGATAGATATCGTTATCATCGTAGTTGAACTGTTCCTGATCATCCATATGTTTATGGGATTCCTGGCCAGCACACAGGTTCAAATCAAGGCAGCTGAGCTCTTCCTGGGAGGGCCCTATACCGCCTCCTTCTGGATCTTTGTGGTCATCATGGGTATGATCATACCGGCCATTCTGGAAGTTCTTGAACTTAAAAAGTTTAAAATTCCTATTCTGATACCGGCCACACTGGTCCTTTTTGGAAGCCTGATGCTCAGGTTCCTGATTTCATTTGCAGGTCAGGAAAGCAGGTGGCTCTATTAATTCATCATTATACAAATCATTGGCATGAAGAAATCTAAGAATCCAACATCTAAAACACGGTATATCAATCCATACCTGGGGGGCGTTCTGCTCGGTCTGGTCCTGATTGCCGCCAATTTTATCTCAGGCAGGGGCCTGGGAGCCAGCGGAGCAGCCAAAAGCACCATTGTAGCGGCAGTGGAGACAGTTGCACCGCAACATGCTGAAAATACCACATACTTTAAGGAGTATACCGATTCCCACCCCAAAGGAGCCATGAAGTCCTGGCTGGTATTTCAGACGATGGGTGTGATCGTGGGAGCATTCCTTTCAGGAGTCGTCTTTAACAGGTTGAAACTAAAAGTGGAACACTCACCTAAAATCACTTCAAGACGCAGAATTATATTTGCTGTGATGGGGGGAATCCTATTTGGTTTCGGATCGCAGTTGGGAAGGGGTTGCACCAGTGGTTCGGCCCTGAGTGGTATGACGGTTCTCTCCCTGGGGGGATTTATCTCCATGGCTGCCATTTTCGGAACGGCTTTCGCCCTGGCTTATTTTTTAAGAAAAAACTGGATTTAACTTATTAGCATTATACGATCATGGGACCATTAATCAGTAACGGCATCATCTCGCAGAACACCAACTTTTTTATTGCATTTCTCATTGGTATAGCCTTTGGCTTCATCCTGGAGGCAAGTGGATTCTCCTCAAGCAGGAAACTGGCAGGGGTATTTTACGGATATGATACTGTAGTTTTAAAAGTATTTTTCACAGCTGCCCTCACCGGAATGCTGGGTTTACTATTTCTCAGCCTTTTTAACTGGATTGACCTGGACCTGGTATACATCAATCCAACCTACCTTTATTCCACCATCGTGGGCGGAATGATCATGGGTGCTGGATTTATCATGGGTGGTTATTGTCCGGGTACCAGCTTCTGTGCCGCTTCCATAGGAAAGATCGATGGTATGTTTTTTATAGGTGGTATGTTCCTGGGTATCTTTATCTTCGCAGAAGGTTATCCATTATGGGAAGGATTCTATAAGGCCAAATTCATGGGAATCCCGACATTAAGTCAGGTTCTTGGTTTGAAGGATGGGATTGTTGTCCTGGGCATGATTATTGTAGCCATGGGCATGTTCTGGGTCGGAGAGTGGGCTGAAACCAAATTTCCCAGGGAAGAGTATTGACCGCACCATGATAATTGTTGATGAAGCAACCATTAAAAAATTTGTGATATGAAACCAAGACATTTTTTAGCCATCATCATTATTCCCCTGGGATTGATCATGGCAGCGATTCCCCAAAACACTACCCATCCTTACAAACTAACACCGGCAGAGCTGTTGGAACATGTGAACAGCGGGATGCAGTATTTTACTCCCGACGAGACTGCAGATATGATCATTAATAAAGATCCATCGCTGCTGCTTATCGATGTGCGCGGAGAGGATGAATATGAGAAATTCCACCTGCCTGGTGCCATCAATATCCCACTTTCAGCATTGTTGGATGAGCAGTGGAAGGATTACCTGAACCAGGACATCCGGTTCAACGTGTTTTATTCCAACAGTACCGTAAATGCCAACCAGGCGTGGATGCTCACCAGGCAGCTGGGGTATGAAAATAATTACGTATTGCAGGGAGGACTGAATTACTGGGTGGAGACCATTGTGAACCCCACACCACCGGAGAGTACCAGTCCCAACGAAGAGATCGCCAAATACGATTTTCGAAAAGGTGCCGGGATGGCGCTTGGAGGAGGAGGAGCAGTGAGCCTCTCCGGATCCGGCCAAACGGCTCCGGCTTTGCCGAAAATTGCCCCCCGACCCAAGAAAAAACGAACTGAGGGCGGGTGCTGACAAATTCCATTTAAATGAATCTATAGAATGAAAACCAGAGAAGAAGTAAATACCAGGTGGATTGATAATATGTCCTTTGAAACAGAGATCAACGGACATAAAATAATCATCGATGCAGAACCTGATGTGGGTGGGGAGGATTCCGGGCCCAGTCCCAAGCCGTTTATGCTTGTAGCATTGGGCGGTTGTACGGGTATGGATGTAATTTCCATCCTGAAGAAAATGAGGGTGGAAGTAAAAAACCTGAATGTAAAGGTGGAAGGAGAACTGACAGAGGAATATCCGAGACGGTTTTATAAAATGCATGTTACCTACGAGATTGAAGGGGATGATCTGCCCATGGATAAAGTCCAAAAGGCGGTGACTCTTTCTGAAGATAGGTATTGTGGTGTAAGTGCTGTCTATAAAGAGGTTATGGAACTTACATCGGAAATTAAAGTAATCTCCCCCACAACATAGAAACAACGATCTGAGTTGACATTACTGGCAGCCATATCAAGAAGAAATTTCTATTCACTTCTATGGCATGCAGGTTTTCTGGCATTTGCCCAAAACTTCATTGATGTTGATACCATTATCCCGGCGATGATGGTGGATGCGGGTGGTACAGCCGTACATATTGGTATTTTGACCGCGATTATGCTGGGAGGTTCCAGTTTTACACAACTGTTTTTCGCCCCGTTTATCAGCAATTTTTCGTATAAAAAGAGATTTCTTCTGGTGGGGATTAACTCCAGGATCATTGCCCTGCTTCTCCTTGGGATCATGCTTTACTACTCTGCCCGAATCATAGGGGATTATGAAATTTTAATGATCTTTCTGCTCATCACGATCTTCTCCCTGGGTGGTGCATTTGCAAACGTCAGCTTCACTGATATTCTGGGTAAATCACTTGATGAGGGTTCCCGCAAACCATTTTTTTCAATCCGGCAGGTGGTGAGCGGTTTGATCCTTTTCGGTTCAGCTTTTCTGGCAAGATATGTACTTGGCCGCGCAGATTATCCGGTGAATTACTCCCATATGTTCTTTGTAGGATTTTTTGCCCTGTCAATAGCTTCCCTGGGATTTTGGAACCTGAAGGAAGTGGTTCCTTCAAAACTGGTGGTCAGGGGACCGAAGCACTTTTTCCAGATCATTAAAGGCGAACTAAAACAAAACAGACGGCTGCTTTATTTTCTGGGATTTATAAATACCATGGGAATCAGCATAACCCTTCTGCCTTTTATAATCTTATATGCAAAAACTAACTTCGGATTAGAGAGTACCGGGACTGGCAATTATCTGTTATTTAAAGTGATGGGCGGGGTATTAACAGGACTGCTTCTGTTTATCTTTTCAGGAAAATATAAATACAGACTGTTGCTTTACGTCAATGGAGTCCTGGCCTTGATTGTTCCGTTGATCGTGATTCTTTTGCCTGGAATTTCATCGTTTAATCTGGTATTCTTTCTGGGTGGGATTATATTTGCTACCTATAGCATTAGTTTGAACGGGGTGCTACTTGAAGTATCCGGCACCAGTAACAGGACCCTCTACACCGGGATTGCAGGAGCGGGGAATATCCTGCCGGCAATCTTCCCGCTTCTAGGAGGGTGGATGATCAAGCATTTCGGATTTGTTCCCTATTTTATATTGTTCATGGGAGTGATATTGTCCTCATTTTATTTCATCTATCGACTGAGATGCAAAAAGTAAAATGGGATTAATTGAGATGCAGAGGTGTTAGTGAGCGCCAAAAAATAAGCAATAAAAAGATTCAATCACTAAATTAATGAAATCTAAATGAAAAAGGATAATCAGAGTGAGGATTATACATTTTCAACCATGCATCGGATGGTTGGTTAATCATCCAGGACACACCGGACAGAAAAACCCATGTTCCTGGTGATGTGGGCGCGGAGCACTGCCGAACTACCACTCTGCAAATAGCGGTACCAGACTTCATTTTCATCGTAATCTGTAGCTGTCCAGAAGTAAGCATATTTCCCTCCATTTTGAAAGATGCCTAAGTTGCTGCGCTGACCACAGGGAAGGGCGGTAAAACCACTTTCATTCAACCTTGGATCGTCCAGATTCTCTTCCCAGAGAGGGGTTCCAATACCTTTCATTTTGGTGCCAACACGTTGCCTTCTACCCAGGAACCCTATATTATCAGCATCATTGGGATTCATGCCAAGGTGAATATGCATCTGGTTCCACTCCGCATCACTGGGAATGTGCCAGCCATCGGGACACACCCCCTGAACTTCGCCGGGGTTCGAATCGCTGCCACCTTCACCGTTCATGGCTGCTGACCAGGTGTATAATGCACCATAATCGGTTTTGGAGGGATCATTTTCGTACCATGAATATGCCCTCTCATCTCCAATCATGGCATTCCAGGTTGAGTCATTTTCCACAAGAGGAAGTGCAGTTCCATCGGCATAATGGGTTGTTTTCAGATTCTCTGCCATCCAGGCCTGGGTCCCGATCACCACGACCTTGTAAATATTGCCATCGCAGTCAGTTACAGTTGAATCAATCACCGGTGGAGGTGTACGTAAGCTTTTTTCATTGCCATACTCGGTCCCGCTATTTGTTTCTGCAAACGCTCTCACATAATATGTTGTTTTTAATTCA
>JAUVKN010000296.1 GCA_030596245.1 Bacteroidia bacterium
ATTCCCTTATAGGAAATTGACCCAAATGCATTCTTTAACTCAACGATAAAAACCCCGGCATACGGTAATCTGATATCAATTGTGCTTCCAGCCGTCATATTCATATGTGAAGCATTATGGAGAATCTGACCCTGAATGTTATATATATTCAATTGGACAGTCCCTCTTTGCGCTCTGGAACAATAGATGCTTACCAGGCCTGGAGTATTTCTTACGATATTATAACTATCCCCTATGAGGAACTGATCTATACCTGTTGTATTTTGAAGTTCTTGTGTTGTAAGATTGATTTGATACTCTTGCTGGTCCGGTAGATTACCGAAATGAAGGTCTGTCCCATTAGATAAATTCTCAAAAAGGATCGAGTCGATAGCGATCTTTTGATTTTCAAATGCTCCACTAACAGTATAAATGAGGTCCTGCGAAAATACAGTGGATGCGAATAATAGAATAGCAATTGTGCTGAAGAACTTGGCAATTGGTCTCATGGCAGTTGGGATTTAGCTTACCTAAGATATTCAAACACTCTGTATTTTATACTTTTACAAGTATCTATTTGCCCAAACATGATACTTATTGTGTAAAGGTTCCAAATATTAGGATTAATATCTATTAGGGGAAAATAAGATAATCAATGGATTCATCAGAACGTAATGGTCATCTATAACTGAATATCGTTGTTTTACCTAGATAATTAGCATCTGAGCGGTTTTATGTGAGTTAATCGGATACCTAATGAATCATTCAATGTCTAAGGTTTTGAAATGAAATAAGATAACTAACCAGGTTCAGGACATAGGACCTCCCGAACCTAAGCAATTTGGGACAGATTATCTATCGGCACCAATAATAAAAGCGAAACTCTTTTGTGTAATATTATTACTGGTCCAATATAAAATCTGGCATCTGGTCGAACAGAACTGTCACCTGTCACTTAAATATAGCCACAACACGGTCGCCATTGGAGTTTCCATACGCCCTGAACATTCCCGATGTGTTGGTCACCATGGCGGCTCTTCCATATTTGTCCAGGCAGATCACTCCACCATCCCCTCCAGCCTCTACCAGTTTCTTTTCGACCACCTCTTTTGCAGCTTCTTCAACATCCATGCCCTTATATTCCATCAGGGCGGAAATGTCATAGGCCACTAACCAGCGCATAAAGAACTCTCCATGTCCGGTGCCCGATACACCACAAGTCCGGTTGTTGGCATAGGTACCAGCACCGATAATGGGTGAATCACCAATGCGCCCGTATTTCTTGTTGGTCATACCCCCTGTAGAAGTACCGGCACAGAGGTTCCTGTTCCGGTCCAGGGCCACACAACCCACCGTTCCATGTTTTTCCTTCTCCAGAGCACGCTGGAGTGATTCGAAACGATGTTTTGTATAGAAGTAAGAAGGATCCACAATTTCCAACCCAACCTCCTCAGCGAAAACCGAAGCCCCCTCTCCCGCCAGTATCACATGTTTGGATTGTTCCATGACAGCCCTGGCAGCTGAAATGGGATTCCTGATATCGGTCACCCCGGCTACCGCACCTGCATTCAGATCCTCTCCGGTCATGATGGACGCATCCATCTCATTCTTTCCTTCACTGGTAAAGACAGCTCCTTTTCCGGCGTTAAACAATGGATTGTCCTCCATACAACGGATCACCACCTCAACTGCATCGATGCTTGCTCCCCCCTTCTTCAACAGATCCAGTCCCAACTGCAGGGCACTGTCCAGTGCATGTTTATACTGCTGCTGCCTTGGCTCCGGGAGATTTTCGAAGTTCATGGAACCAGCTCCCCCATGCAGCACAAGCGCATATTCATAGGCGACAGGTTGGGGATCGGGGGTTCTGTTTTTATCGACTGGTGAGTTGCATGCAGTGCTTAAAAATACCAGGATAGCAAAAAAGGGAAATAGCATACGATTCATCATATCAGATTTAGTTGGTAAGGTAAGGGTCTATAACACAACAATCCCGAAAATATAAAAATTCCGGGACTGTTGCAGCAATTGGTTTATCTGTTATTCGATATCAATATTCCCATACTTTGTAATAAGCTTCATGGATGACTTGGGACTTGAGCCAACTGTACCCCAGACTTTCATGTTGGTTCCCTCTTTGATCTTACTCAGTTTTCCTTCCGAAGCTACTTTGACCTTCCCGTACTTGGCTTCAGCCTCCACTTTATAGGAAGCTCCCGATTCAACACCCAGGTAGATATTACCATAAGAGAGAGCGGCATCTACTTCGCTGAATCCTTTTGACAGCTTCTCCACTTTGGCATTGGTATATGCAGAGTGAAGATTCAGTGTCTTATGTAATGTACCGAACTTCAATCCGGAATACTTAAGCTCTGCCACAAAACTGTCCAACTCATCGATGTAATATTTATCGTAAGCGCCTTCGGTGATAATTCCACCAGCTTTCTCACCGATCAATTTGGAGTATTTGCTTTCTACGAATAGCATCTTCGATGATACGATTTCCATATCTGAATAGGCAAGCTCCATCACCATCCAGCCAGCCTCATCAATGGTTCCATTGGAATAGGCCAGTTCAAGCATGTTGTAAGGCTTCTCCGATCCTCTGGAAAGAGATCCAGCCTTGATATTGCAATACTTAAGATCCAGCAATACCAGTCCCGAAACTTCCTGAATAAACAGGTCACCATAGGCGTTTTCCATATCCAGATTGATATAGGCTGGTGCCTTGATGGTAATGTTGATTTCAGTTTTCACATTTCTGGACCATCCTTTCTCCATTTCAGTCTCCAGCGAAATCGTATTTCCTGATTTCTGAATGGATACATCGATCTTTTTCAAGGCCTCTTCCGCCTTGCTTTTGGAGGAGGCATCAACCTCAACTTCAACGAGAATATCTACCTCGTTCTTATCCCAGGTTAATAACTCTATATCTGAATACCTGGTATCCGCAGATAATGTAATCCCCTTGGTGACGCTGTAGGTTTCAGAATATTCCTTTCTCGCATCCTGGGCAGAAAGAGAACAGCTTACTGTAACGATCAGGAGCAGTGACAGGAGCAAACTTCTCGATTTAAACACTAGCATTTTCATGATTTTCAGATGTTTCTGATTTAATTTGATTCAATTGTATAATTATCTGGTCCATAATTTCCAGTTTGATCTGGAAATGCCGGATTAATGCATTGATTACCCGGTCATCGTCCGGATTTGCTTCAAGGTCTGTCATCAGTTGCTGATGATAAGTATCCAGGTCTTTCAGCGCGTCCAGAAGAACCGCTTTCTCCTCTGAACTCTCAAAACTAAAGTCCCTGATCTGTTCATACCTGGCATTCACCTGGGAAGTATAATAGATGTCAGCTTCCACAATGGCTGCCGGGATCTCCTTCTGAGCCATTTTATTACCGCTTTTGTTCAGTTTGACAATCACAAGCCCCGAAGTGATAATAATCGCAATTGATGCCGCCACCTGTAACGCATGTCTGAAATTAAACTTACGAACAGGTTGCCGTCCCAGTTTCTGCATGAACCGCTTCTCATGTCCCTCACGGGGATGCTCGGAATCAAGTAGTAAACGCTGTTCTTTGATATGTTCCTCAAAATCTTTCATAACTCCTCTTCAATGTTTCTTAACAGCTCTAATAATTTCTTTTTTGCCCGGTGGTATTGTGTTCTGGAAGTGGTATTGGAGATATTCAGTATCCCCGACACCTCTTCATGGTCATACCCTTCAAGCAAAATGAGAGAAAGAACGATCCGGTAACCTTCCGGAAGGGAGTAAATGGCCCTTTTTATGGTATCAGCCCGATAAGCCACCTCCATGACTTCGGACGGATCGTCCGGTACTTCCTCAATCTCTCCAACCTCATCCAGGGAGATTTGTTCTTTTTTCAATCTGAGAAAATCCAGTGCCTTGTTGACCACAATCCGTTTTAGCCAGGCCCCGAAACTTACCTCTCCCCTGTAGGTTTTCAATTTTGCAAATGCCTTTAAGAACGCTTCCTGCATGACATCTTCCGCATCATCAGGATCCCCGACTATTCTCAGGGAGGTGTTGTACATGGCTACATGATACAACCGGTATACTTCAAACTGCGCTTTTTGATCTCCCCGCCCACACGCCTCGATCAGGTGTTGATGTTTTGGAGTGTAAGAATCGGATCTATCTTTATCTGCCACAATGACGAAAGGTTTACTGGAATGTTGCACGAAAGATATGAAAAAGAGTACGGTCACTACTCAATATCATTTGACTATTGGAGGCGAATGACGTAAATTGCGAATCCCATCACTATCAGTGGAATCTATAAGCTAATGAATATCAGATCTTGCCATGTCTCCCCTCGGTTAATGGGATTATGTATTGCGGCATTGTTCACCACAATCTCCTGCAACCGTTTTCCAAAACCTGATTTCAGTTATGCACCAACTAAGGATCCGGAAGCAGGGGAACCCGTGCAGTTTACAAATGAATCCACAAATTCAACCTCTTATAATTGGGATTTTGGAGACGGCGAGTTCTCAACCCTGGAGAATCCCATACATATATTTCAACAGGCAAGAATATTTGGCGTAAGACTTTATGCCAGTAATAGTGCTGGTGAAGAGTCAATTAAACAATCTGTTACGATATATGAACCTACAACTCTCGGTTTTCTTGTCTTTGAGAGCCCGGAAGAGAATTTATTATCAGGGGCAGCAGTGTGGGTGTATGATAATGATTCTGACTGGGAAAACAGAAATGAGCCACTGATGGAGGGCTTCACTGACGATGAGGGTACTATTTATTTCAATAATATGGAACCCATAGTTTACCATGTATGGGCTATTAAAGAGGTTGTGGGAGGTTCCTGGATATTTGGCGGATATACATCCACTATTGTCCGGAATAAGGTCAATTTGTTCAATGTTCCTTGTATCTGGTTCCCGGATGAAAAAAAAGCGGGCCAGTCACCTGATTTAATTTTAGATCAGGTCGGTATCGACTCCTTCAAAAAGAGGTTGATTACAGGGGACTGACCTGATGGACCACATCGATAATGGTGCCATCCACCCATTTGATGGCAGCCACCACCCGCTCCTCCAGTT
>JAUVKN010000029.1 GCA_030596245.1 Bacteroidia bacterium
GGAACGCACTGCCATATACACATATGGTATGGATAGTGAGATGGAGCAGACCGGTCAGGCAGGTTATCCCGGATGGAAAGGGACCAATGAGCAGGAAGGATTATTTGCCTGTGATATTGACGGAGACGGGATAGACGACATTGTGGGTGGTGGCCGATGGTTTAAATATGACGGGCATGGAGGATTCAACGAAAATATCATCGATGCCAGCTATACATTTACCCGGTCAGTAGCAGGACAATTCATCGAGGGAGGACGTCCCGAGGTGATCCTGCTGGCGGGTGACGGGCATGCCCCCATGTATCTTTATGAGTATAATGAAAAGGGTACCTGGAAGAGAACCATGCTGATCCAGAAGGTGGTGGATGGCCATACCATCGATGTGCTTGACTTTAACGGGGACGGACACCTGGATATTTTCAGCGGTGAGATGGGACTGGGTGGCGGAAATCCCAACGCAAAGATCAGGATCATGCTGGGTGATGGCCAGGGCAACTTCATCCACCATGTGGTAACAACCGGCATTGGTACCCATGAGAGCAAGATCGCTGATCTGGACGGGGATGGGGATTACGACATTATGTCAAAACCCTACAACTGGGAAGCACCAAGACTGGATATTTTCATCAACGATTCCAAATAATCCGTTTATGAAGCATTATCGTATGAAGCAATGAAATGTCTCTACGAAATTTGATAAATGTGCTTGCTGTCAATGTTGGAATTAATCCTCTGATCCAGTGTCCACAACAGATGATTCCCATTTATGGTTGATTGTATGATCAAAGCATCCATAACGCATAGTCAAGAAATAGGTATTAAATAATGTCCCTATTTATACAGCGGACCGTAAACTTCACATGCCCGGTAATCCGATCCCTCTTTGTCCATTCCGAAGGCTGACCATGCACTGGGTCTGAAGATCTTATCTTCCGGCACATTGTGCATGCAAACCGGGATCCTCAACATAGACGCAAGTGCCATAAGCTGAACTCCGGTGTGTCCATATGAAAAAGCACCATGGTTAGCTCCCCAGTTGGCCATCACCGAATAGACATCCTTAAAATTCCCCACCCCTGTCAGCCGTGGCACAAACCAGGTAGTGGGCCAGGTAGGATTGGTACGCTCTGTAAGGGTGTGATGTACATCTTCAGGAAGATCAATGGTATAGCCCTCTGCAATCTGTAGTGCCGGACCCAGTCCTTTGATGATATTAATGCGGCTCATGGTGATGGGCATTCCACCCCGGGTATTGAAAGTGGAAGAGAATCCGCCTCCCCGGAAATAGCCGATGTCAGCTGCTCCCCAGGTGGTCTTGTCCAGGCATTGCTGCGCCTCATCCCCGGTGATATCATACCAGGGTTTCATGGCCGGCTTACCATCAACTAACTGCTCTCCACAACCATCAAGGGCAGAGGGACCTGAGTTGATCAGGTGAATAAAGCCATCCTTTGCATCACCTGTGAGATCAATGCCGGTTACTCTTTTCACAGCTTCCGGACTCCAGTAGGTACGCACATCACTGAATACCTGCGCTGATCCTGTCAACAGATGTCCAAACAGCATCGAAACTCCATTTAAACTATCGTTCTCAGTGGCCAGCATATAGGGCTGCCTAATGCCGTTCCAATCAAAAGAAGAACAGAGTACTGCTTCCATAAAATCACCATTGGGAAAATGATCGGTCCACTGACGCTGTCCCTGGAACCCGGCTGCAATGGCATTGTGCCCCATGGCCTCCTCACCATAGCCAAGCTCTTTCAGCTTTGGATTGCCCACCATCAGGTCACGGCCGATCAGGGCCATTTTTGCCACAAATTCCCACTCTTCTCTTTTCTTTTCGGCTGACTTCTGAATTTCCGGCGGATTGTAATCCTTGCCCTCTTTACAATTCTTTTTTATCCAATTCAGGGCCAGTGAAAGCTCTTCAGGATCGAATATACCTTCCTCTATCCGTCGTGTAAACTCCGACATATCCACATACTCACACCGCATGCCCAGGAACTCCTCAAAGAAATTGGCATCCACTATTGAACCGGCAATTCCCATGGAGACGCTTCCCATGGAGAGATAGGATTTCCCCTTTATGGTGGCCACGGCCAGACCAGCCTTCACAAACGTGAGAATCTTTTCCCGAACATCTTCGGGAATATCCCTATCGTCCGAATCCTGAACATCCATGCCATAGATCCCAAATGCCGGCAGACCCTTCTGGTTGTGTCCCGCCAGTGCCGCAGCCAGGTAAACTGCTCCCGGGCGCTCGGTTCCATTAAATCCCCAGATAGCCTTGGGAAGCAGCGGATCCATATCGATGGTTTCACTGCCATAACACCAGCATGGAGTTACGGTCAAACTCACTCCTACGCCCTCACGGGCAAACTTATCTGCAGTGGCAGCAGCTTCCGCCACACCACCAATACAGCTATCTGCAATCACACATTCAACCTTCGATCCGTCTGTATGCTTCAGGTTCGATTCGATCAATGAAGCAGCACTTTTGGCCATTTTCATGGTCTGCTCTTCCAGTGATTCCCTTACTCCTTCAAGTCTTCCGTCAATGGTGGGTCTGATCCCCACTTTGGGGGCCTGTCCGATTAATCTTTTTGTAGTCATGGTAATTAATTAGTTTTTAAAGTTCTTTCAATTTCAAGAATATTTCATACCGCTCCTTTGCACTGACCGGCGGCATTTCCGGATGATATGTTTTGAGCAGGCAAGAGTGTTTTACCAGTTCTCTTCCCTTAGCAAGGTTTTCGATCCTTCCCATGGCTATGGCCTGGATCAGGATGTTTCCCAGGGTGGCCCCTTCCACCGGTCCTGAAACCACCTTCCTGCCACAAATGGTAGCAATCCTCTGATTCAGATAATCGGACTGACTCCCCCCTCCCACCAGGTGCAATACCTCTATGGACCTTCCCGAGAGCTGCTCCAGCTTTTCTACATAGTACCTGAATGAGAAGCAAAGGCTGTCATAGGCACACAGTATATACGCACCGAACGATTCAGGAGTGGATTGACCGGTTTTCCTGAAATAGGCATCAAAAGTCGCTTTCATATCCTTCGGGTTGTAAAATCCCGGATCATCGGGGTCGATCACCTGCATGATGGCCCCTCCTTCCAGGGTCATCTCCTCCATCTCTGAATAGGATGTTTTCTCTGGAAGATGCTTCTTTAATCCCTGCAATAACCAGAGCCCAACGATGTTCTTAAGGGTACGGTATGTGTTATTGTAACCCCGTTCATTGGATAAACCGAGACGTAATGCCTCCTCACTAACCATTGGACGGTCGGATTCCATACCCACAAGGCACCATGTACCGGCCGATATAAAGGCATAATTGGGATTCTCGACAGGGATCGCAGCCACCACACAGGCCGTATCATGTCCGCAGACGGCTATATTCTCCATGCCTGCTCCTTTGGCTTCAGGGATCGTAACCGGTCCCAGGCGGGTTCCGGGCCAAATGACGTCACCAAGGAGGCCCCCCTCCAAATGCAGCTTATCCAGGATCTCATCGTCCCACTCATCTCCCTGGATGTCCAGCATCTGGGAAGTGGAGGAGATGGTAAGCTCATTATGGGCGTGTCCCGATAAAAGGAAGTTGATATAACACGGCAAAAAGAGGATCCTTGAAGTACGCTTCATGATTTCAGAATCCTGCATAGAGAGCAATTGAAACAGGGTATTAAAAATATAAAAATTAATCCCGGTACGCCTGAAGGTCTCCATCTCAGGCATCATGGTTTTCCACTTCTCCTGCATGCCTTCCGTGCGACTGTCTCTGTAGGCAACTGGCGTTTCTACCAGCTCACCCCGCTCATCGAGAAGCACAAAATCCACTCCCCAGGAATCGACCCCGATGCTTGCAGGCACATCCTTTGAACCTTCTATGGCTCTTCCTATCCCTGCCCTTATTTCCCGGGCAATCCGCTCCATCTCCCACCTGTCATGTCCATCCCTTACCACGATCTCATTGGTGATCCGGTGAACCTCACCAAAGGACAATCCATCCTTATCGATCACACCCAGCATCACCCGGATACTTCCGGCTCCCATATCCACTGCGATACATTTGAAATCTTCCTTTTGCAAACTCATGGGTCCCGTTTCAGATTGCGCATGCAATATATGGAGGAAAGGGATTCAGAGAAATGGAAAAATCTCTTAGATTTGTGTACAAAATAAACATTTACGTAAATGTTCAGGTTCCAGGAGATACCCCCCGAGGGGGATCCATCCAGCAGGATTCAGAAATTCCAGGAAGTTCTCCCAAGGCTTCTGTGCTGCAGATACTGGTGGATGGCCGAGTGGAAAAGTCAGCAGATGTCATTCCCCTACTGGAGATTGTACTGGAACAGGTCCGGAAGAGCCCGGGTTGTGTACAATAAAACGATCTACCTGGAACCGGACAAACTCATCCTGATCCCGCCCAATACACCATTTGCCACCGATATTGAAGGGACCGAAACCGACAGGGCGCAACCTTACTCCCTAAAAGGGGGCCGGGTGGAGAGCAGAAAAATGGAAGATGAGATGATCAAAACCGGGACCGTGTTACACATGTTCATTCACTTCACCCTGGGTTATCCGTTTGACACCATTTCCCCTGAGATCTTCGTATTTGATATCAATGCAGAACAGAAGAGACTCATTCATTCAATCACTGAACAGCTTATTGAGGGCAGGGTCATGTTTGAGCAGGCAGGAAGCCTTGAACTCTATTCCCTGCTGTTTTCCCTGCTGCAACAAATCCCTGCCGATGTATGGAGGAACAGAATCCTGGATTCAAGGGTGATCAGCGGAATCCGGCATATGGAGAGAAACATCCAGCAGATCGAGATAAAAAACAACATTCTGGCAGAAAAGGGAGGCATGTCGGTGAATGCCTATGCCAGGTTGTTTAAAGAGCAAACAGGTTATCCCCCTCGGAAATACCTGTTGAGAATGCGTATTGAAAAAGCCTGTAATATGCTACATCACAGCGAATTGTCCATTGATCAGATTGCCTCTTCCTGTGGATTCTCCGACCGGTACTACTTCACCCGGATCTTCTCCCGAACCATGAAAGTTTCTCCTGGTATCTACCGGCGGAATGGAGTCTTGATGAAATGAAATGAAAGTGAAGAGGAATCAGGGGAAAAACACTGGAAGAGATTGAAAGGCACTGGTTGAAATACAAAAAAACTAAATAAAATGGCTGGTAAATTTACTTCTCTCCTCCGGTCATAAATACCCATTCCGGATCCCGGGTATAGTGAAAGAATTCTTCGTTGGAAATTTCCATGTCAGGGATGAATGATCGGCCTTCCCTGGTAACCTTTAACCTGGTCCAGGAATAGTCTCCCTGCTCATAATCAAAGCTCACCCCATCATCATCATACAATCGAAAGGTCCCGGATTTTACCCCATAATGTCTGATTTCCAACGGAAGAGTCTCTCCCTGAATTGGCATACGGTTTCTGCTTTCTTTAAGCATAGGGACGATGGCACCATCCTTTACAAACAGTGGGATTTTATCAAGCCCAGGTGTAACCGTGATGACCTCCTCTTCGCCTGCCAGCTGACCAGTATAAAAATTATACCATTTACCCGGCGGAAGCAGTACTTCTCTGCTAAGTTCACCTGCGAACATGGGAGCAACCAGTATTGACTCTCCCATCATATACTGGTATTGAATTTCTTTGGTTGAATAGGACCCATATGGATTTTCAGAGGAATCCAGTTTCCCCTCTTCAGTTTCCGATTGTGCAAAGAGGTTCTCCTCCAGTTGCATGGCTCTGAACGGGGGTACTCCCTCAAAATGATATGCTGCAAAAGCGGAATAGATATAGGGAAGAAGGCGCATTCTCAACATGGCCACCTCACGGACCTGGGCTTCCACCTCAGGGAAGGTCCAGGGTTTGGTCCCATCGGCCCAGGCATTCAGCATGGCCATGGGAGAAAAACAGACAGACTGCATCCTTCTGAGCCAATCCTCAGCATGACCGGATGATCTTACCTCAGGTGTCCATAAAACACCTATGAATGAACTATTAATCAGGGCTGTGATAAAATCCTTGTGGCTGTAATAATCATTGTATATCACATAGGGCAAATTACTTGCCCCGGCATTGGAAGCACGCACCAGGCCATAAGTTCTTCTGTTTTCCTCCCTGAACCAATCCGAACTCATCTTCTGAAAGAGCAATCCATATACCTGACGCATCTCTTCAGCCGAAGTTCCGGAAGGAAATGAGGCCACATCGGGCCAGATCCAGTGATCAAAGCCATCCACTTCATCAATCTTATAACCACTGACCCCTATTCCAATGTGATGCTCCATAAAGTGATCCCGGAAGAGCTCCCTGGGTTCCTTCAATGTAAAATCGGGCACAATTCCGTTCCATACGGTATGTGTTCCTGAAAAAGGTTTTACTTTTTCATACAGTGATCCCTTGGGGGAAATATAGGGGTTCATCCATAAATTGGCCCTTATTCCTTTATTTTCAAGCGATTGAAGAAATCCCTCTGGATCGGGAAATCGACTTTTATCCCATTCAAAGGTACAGGGATAGGCCATGCTGTGCCAACCAGGCTCCACACCAATAAAGTCCAGCGGGAAATCATGCTCCTCAAACTCTGCCACCTCATTGAGAATATCTCTATCACTATACAGTGTGGGCACCCTTTGGGTAAAGCCCAATCCCCACTTTGGAGGCAGGGTTCCTCCTCCATTATAGAGGTTGTATCGCTGCACCGCATTCAACATGGTAGGGCCACCAAACAGATACACCTCCGCACCATCGGCCGGAACCAGGACTTCAACCGCATCGGAATAGGGCTGCGCCTTCCAGTCCTGATCGGTATTCCGGTCCAGCAACTCCGGCGGATCATCGGCATCCACCCTGATGGCAGTTCCTGCGTATACAGTCAAATACCTGGCCGCATCGATCAGTACTCCATAACCCCGGCTGGACAGATAGAAAGGTACAGGGGCGTGGGTGCGGCCATTGTCTTTCCCCCCATAATGATCCACATGAAGGTTTAGTATTCTGCCACGTTGATTGTGGGTCTTAAAATTGAGTCCCAACCCATAGATCTCCTCATTCCTCTCAAGGGGAAACCTCAAATAGATCTTTCCGTCAATAACCTCCGCCCTGATCTTATTAGTATCCAATGGGAATTTGGGATCGGGTAGTTTAGCCAGAGCGGATAGATCGGGTTCAATTCCCGCTGCACCAAGCAGTGTAATGGACTGTTCCGCTCCTACTTTGAGAAACCAAACGCCGGGCGCTGTCTCAAACCAATCAGTTTCCTGGGCTTTGACAGAAACTAATAATAGGGATAATACAAAGGAAAGAATGACGGATTTTTTCATAAGGACTCTGGAATAATCCCATAAAGTTAAAGATTCCTCCGGAAATGGGATAAGCGCAGGAAAATGGCAGACAAATTTCTGCTATTTATTCAAAATATTATATATTTTGTAGATGATTGCTTTCTCCTACTGAGGAGAACCAGAATTGATTGTTTCTATGATAAACCCAATTACCATATCAGGAGCTGGCTGCTGCCTGGTGGACCAAATCTATCCTGATATTGATTTTTCCGATCCAGCTGTGGCAAAATACATGTCCCTCGTTAAAGGGGATGGCGGATTGCATCCCGGGAGGCTGGTATTTTCCGAACAATTCGAAGCTTTTGCAGATAGAGATCTGCACTCTGTTATGGATCAGATTTCCAGAGACGAAATGGGACCCATCTTTAATGTGGGCGGGCCCTCAATTGTGGCCCTGATACATGCCGCACAGCTTTTACAGGGTACTCCTGCAGAAGTAGGGTACTATGGGGTTAGAGGCAGTGATAAAGCGGGACAATTTCTACAGTCAAAACTGGAGCAAACACCTGTGAAGCTGGAACATCTCAGAATTGCACAAGGCGCCACACCCTCTACCATCGTACTTTCCGATCCTGCCTTCAACAGTGGACATGGAGAACGGATATTTATCAACAACATAGGTGCATCCTGGAATTTCGGTCCGGATGAACTGGAGGAAGGATTTTTTAATGCTGACATCGTTGTATTTGGTGGAACTGCACTGGTTCCGGGTCTTCATGACGGTCTCACCGAACTTCTGATTCGATCCAAATCAGCAGGATCTATTACGGTTGTCAATACGGTGTATGATTTTCGCAACGAACTTGAAAATCCGGGGAAGCCCTGGCCACTGGGAGATGATGAAGGTAGTTATGGCCACATTGATCTGCTGATCATGGACAAGGAGGAAGCCATGCACCTGAGTGGGCAGAAGGATTTATTCGAGGCCGGAAGGTTCTTCATGGATCGGGGTGTCTCTTCCTTTATGATCACCAATGGCACAGATGATACCCGTGGCTATTCGGATGGTAAGATGTTTAAATCCCTGCCCCACACTTCGTATCCTGTGTCAGCTAACCTAATCAACGACCTGCAAAATTTCCAGGGTGGTGATACCACAGGCTGTGGTGATAATTTTGTGGGAGGTGTTCTGGCCTCCCTTGCCTGGCAATTACGGGAAGAGAAAGTACAACCTGATCTTGTGGATTGCATTTCGTGGGGTACGGTATCAGGCGGATATTGTTGTTTTCATGTGGGAGGGACATTCATTGAGATGGAACCGGGAGAGAAATTAGATTTGATCCGGCCCTATCTCCATCATTATAAGGAGCAGATCAATGACTGAAAAAAGCATTCTCATATTCGGTGCGGGTAAGATCGGAAGGTCTTTTATTGGTCAGCTTTTTGGCAAAGCAGGCTACCACATCGTATTTGTGGATATGGATGAATCCCTTGTCCATGAACTGAACAAACATGGTACCTACCCGGTGATCATCAAAGATCCTGCCCTGGGAACAAAACTTATTATAGACAATGTCAGGGCCATTTATGCCATGGACCGACAAGCAGTGATCCAGGCTGTAGGTGTCGCTGAGATTGCAGCCATTTCCGTTGGTAAAAATGCACTACCTTCCATAGCAAAGGTAGTTGCAATGGGACTATTGGAGAGGGAGAAAAATTCACCAGGAAGAATCCTGGATATCATCCTGGCTGAGAACATGCGTTCAGCCGACCTCTTTTTCCGGGAGAAGTTAAGGGAGAACCTTCCCTCTTCATTTCCACTGGATGAGCATGTAGGGCTGGTGGAAACCAGCATTGGTAAAATGGTGCCCATCATGACAGCTTCCGACCTTGATGAGGATCCGCTACAGGTTTTTGCCGAACCCTATAATACGCTTATACTTGACAAAAATGGATTCCGTGGCAAAATCCCTGAGATTAAGGATCTTGCATTGAAGGAGAACATGAAGGCATGGGTGGACCGGAAGGCATTTATCCATAATCTGGGTCATGCCACAGCTGCTTATTGTGGTCATCTGAAATTTCCCGACGCCACATTCATGTACGAAGTGCTGGCCGATCGGGAAGTGTACCAATTTACCCATGCTGTGATGCTGGAATCGGCCCGGATCCTAATGGTTGTATATCCGGAAGAATTTACAACAGAGCACCTTTCATCCCACATTGAGGATCTTCTGACACGCTTTCAAAACAGAAACCTGGGAGATACTGTTTTCAGGGTGGGGAGTGATCTTCAACGGAAACTTGGTACGGATGACCGGTTCATGGGCATCATCCGAATGGCCATACAAACCAACTATCCGTATGGCATGATCCTTGAAGCTATGGCCATGGGATTCCTATTCCAGGGCCGGGACGAACATGGTGTAATGTTTACTGAAGACATTGTGTTTCATGAAGCATGTTACAACAATCTGGACAGGGTAATTCAACATGTATGCGGATTGGATGAGATATCCGACGCAACACTAATTGCTCAGCTAAAACATAACCTAAAGAGACAGACATCAGAACAGACCACCAAACATTAAAACTCTTTTTGCCAATCCTGTTCCTGGTCTTCACCCTCAATGACAGCATCCTTATTTTCATCATTAAAGAAAATGAACAGTTCTCGGTCTATGCCAATGAGCCCATCATTGTGGATCTGCCTGCCACAGGCTATACCCTGAAAGTTGACCTGGTTAAATTCGATCTTCTTTATGAAGAGGAGCTACAGGGTTACCACTGTTCCATTCTGGGTTATTACTACTTCAATCCTCTCGAACCAGAAACACAACGCAAACAACGAACCATAGCCCGCAATCGAACCGAACACTATTACAATTCAAGCATGCATTTCTGCAGGTCTCTCTATCACAACGCACTGGCTGAGAATGGGTATCTGTTTGAAAGAAATTGTATTCCGGAGAATTCTGTCCTTTTTAGCAATACAATCGCCACGAAAGGAATTTCCTCCCTGTTACCGGAGGACTATATTCCCTCCATGAGATAGAAATTATCCGCAATACTTCAGAAGCATATCCTCTGCCTCCACCGACCATAATCCATCGTACCGGTCACAGATCTCTGCCAGATTCCTGAAGAGGGGATGATTCTTCCCAAGGTCCCTGAAATCGGAAATGGCTGTCAACGGCATCTCCATATGGGTATAGATGAGCTTCTTGCCACCTGGAATATGAGGCAGATTTAGGGTGGCTTCCGGAACTGCATCAAGGCCTCCGATGTGTGTGATCAGTCCGGAAGGATCCAGTCCATTTTCCATCATCTCCAGCGACTCTTTGATGTCATCAGTATTGCCACCACTGGTCCCCACAATATGGGTGAATGCATAGTGGACATTATAAAAATTCAGTTTTGCACTAAACTGTGGGTCGGCCGGACCCGCAAAGAAATTCAGACATCCGTCAAAGGCCAGCAATTGATCGGCCTGTTCGATCACCTGGCTGACAGGGGCAAATACAAACAGATCATTGTACCCCTCCCCGCCTGTCAGATTCTTCATGGTTGCGATAGGATCCTCCAGGGTTGATGTATTGATGTAATGGAGATCAATCCCCTTTCTCTTTGCCAGTTCAGGTGAATAGAGTTGTGCAGCCCTGTCCAGGCGCTCCTGATCAATATCAGTCACCACCATCAGAGATGGCTTTCGGTCCTCTCGATGTATGGCATAATTAATGGCTGCCAGACCCATGGGGCCTACTCCTGCAAGTATGGCAAGCTTTCCACCATCAACGATCTCCATATCGTGAACGTAGGTACCTGGTTTTATATGATAGTTGGCATGCATGGCCCCGATAACGCAGGAGAGCGGTTCTGCCATTGATGCAGGATAGTATCCCTCACCATGGTATACAAGCAGGCACCCTTGTTCCATCACCTCTTTAGGAATAATTACATAGGTAGCATTTCCACCCAGGTACTGATAGGAGTAGCCAGGTGCTCCCAGGATTCCCACCGGTCCGTCTTCATAGTTCAATGCAGGCTGTATGGCAAACTTGTCTCCTGGTTTAAATTGCGCTGACCATCGCTCTCCAACTTCCAGGATCTCACCTGCAAACTCGTGCCCTATAATCACGGGGTTTTCGGCTGCATCATCAGGAATACGCTTGTGATCTGATCCCTGGATGGCTGCCTTATAGGACGACATACAAAGGCTGTCACTCACCACCTTGGCAAGGATCTCATCGGCTTTCAATGGGGGCAGTTCAAACTCCTCAACCCTTAAATCACTTTTCCCGTAAAGTCTGACAGCTTTAGTTTTCATTATATTGATTCGTTTAAAAGAGTTTTGATAGTATATCTGATGGTTGTTCCATAAGCTCGCCCATTCCCTCCATAGGTTCATTCACCAGCCGGCCATATCCCCAGGAGACGCCAACGGGGATCATCCCTGCAGCCTGTGCGGTTAATATGTCATTGTCCGAATCACCCACAAAAAGGATCCGGTCCGGTTCTATCTTCATCATCTCCGCAATTTCAAATGCGGCGGCCGGATCGGGTTTCCTGGGTACCTCCTCGCGCTGACCGAATACGGGATTGAATGGCCAATCGGATAGATAATAATCTGTTACAATTTGTGTGAGTTGGTGTGGTTTATTGGATAGTACAGACAGTTTAAAACCCCGGCTCACAAGTTCATCCAGCAGCTCAGGGATCCCGTCATATACCCCGCTTTTGTCATGCAGGTTTTGACCATAAATCTCTTTGAATTCGGTCACATATGCCATGAGTTGTTCCTCATCCACCTCAGTTGAAAGGGCCTTCTCAATAAACTTTACAGCTCCATTACCGATCCATTTCAGGTAATAGGGTACTCCATGAGTGGGTAATCCATGCTGTTCAAACATCCTGTTGGCTGCACCGGCTATATCCTCAATGGTATGAACTAACGTACCATCCAGATCAAATATAATTCCTTCTACCTGCATTGAAATTCTTTAGCTTAACATCACTTGTCCGCCTGTTACCGGTATTGCCTGACCTGTTTCATACTCCTGGTCAATCACATATTTAATGGCTTTGACCACGTCCTCTACACGGCATCCCCTTCCGGCAGGAACCATTGATTCATAGTGACGTTTGACATCATCGATTGTTTTTGCACCAGGGACTTTTCCGGCCCGAAGGTATTGTAAAAAGAGTCCCTTCTCAGGATCTGACCAGAGGGGCCCTTCAAAATAGTTACCCGGACAAATGGCATTCACCTTAATGCGATCCGGCATCAGCTCCATGGCAAAGGAGTGGGTAAGTCCAATACCGGCAAACTTGCTTCCTGCATAAGCGAAATTCTTCTTGCTCCCTTCCAGCCCTGACTTTGAGTTGATCTGAATAATATCTCCAAAGTTCCCGAAAGCATGTTGATTCTGTAGCTTCATAACAGGCACTGCTGCTTTGACACAATTGAAGTATCCTTTGTAATTGACCTCTGTTACAAAATCAAAAGAGGCCTTATCCATCTCGTCAATACCCCCGGCTTTCAATACCCCCGCATTGCTGATCATCACATCCAGTCCGCTGAACTCCAATACCGTTTCATACACCGCATTGAACACCGATTCCTGCCTGGTCACATCGGTTTTCACAAACCAGGCCCTGTTGGGTGTGGTCTGCCAATTCAATTCACTGGCCAATGCCTCTCCAGCTACCTCATTGATATCCAAAATCACCACATTCGCCCCTTCGGTAAACAATTGTCTGGCAATACCTTCCCCATACCCCATGGCTCCACCGGTGATGGCAACAATTTTGTTATAGAGGGGTTTTTTGATCTGGGGAGTTGCCACAGACTCGGGAAGAGCAGCTCCCCTGCTCTCTTTTCGCACAGTGGCCAGCTTCTGTTCCACCTTGGATTTATTGGGTGAAAGTCCAAGCAGCCCGAGGTTTTCGATGAAAAGGTACTCCCCAATATCTTCCCTGGTCTTTTGAACCTGAATCAGAACCTCATCAGGTTCTCCTTTAAACAGTGAAACAGTTCTCCCGAGTCTTACCGTGATCTGTTCCGGATCTGTCACCAGAAGCTGATCCAGTGGAACAAAACTTCCGCTTTTAAGTGAAGGAGACGACATGATCATCCGAATGGCAGGTACAAGTTTCAAAATGGTTTCTTTCTGCGGATCCATGGGTTTTACTTTTGTGGATTGTTGATGTAAAAGTAGTGGTGAAATATGGCACGGCCAAGCAATTCCATCTCACTGCGTGACACCGACTCATACCCCGGTCCCTCTTTTATGACCAGGTATTGGTGGGCTGCCACGTAAGCCGCTCCGTTAAAGGATATCTGCATGAGGTTATCATCCAGCACATCATCCTTGCAACTCACAGTGAGAGGATGCATGGCAGTGGTATTGTGCTCTGTCCCAAATGATACAACCATTCCTTTTTCATAGAAATATTCTGCATACTCCTTCAAAACTTCAAACCGGTTCCTGAGTGGAATTAGCTCCACAGATTGGAATCCCCACTTTGACAGCGACTCAAACAGCTGTTCTTTACCATTCTCAAATTCGGTCATATTTCCACCTGCACCATCCAGTAACATTGGATAGGTAGGAATACCTCCAGCATCCCTGATGATCCCGACGATGGCATCTAAACTGAGAAATGCCTTTTCATCTTCAGGAACAAAAGCGGGTGCTCCCGACTTCAGCAACCTGGCCCTCAGTTCTTCTTCCATACCCGCGATATCTTCTCGCCTCTTTTCCGAAGGCTTACCACCATACACCTTTTGTAACAACTGGTAATAATCTTCATCACTTCCGGCATGCTCTTCGAGCTTCAGACGTATTGCTTTGGCCATATGTCTTTCACGCAACAGCTTCCTGGCATCTTCCTTCATGATCTCCTCTACAGAGAGAGAGAGATCCACCTGCTGTAATTGCAACCACCTGTTCAGCAGGTCAATCATCTGCTTTACCTGCCTGTTGCTCTCCTCAACCACACTGTCCAGTTTCAGCTGCTGTTCCCCGGGCAACACCGAGGGAAATGAAAGTCCCTTTCCACTAATGTAGGTCCGGCCCGGATTGTTGGGATCATTCACCCTGATCCCCCTTTCCTGATCTTTTTTGCTAATCCCTATTAACTCGATATTCATGAGTGGAAACAGGTGGTGATCCTGGCATCTCCGGACAAACTCCCCGTATCCATCAGTAACATAAAAATCATTGATTCCCAGTACCCTGACATCCTCCTTCATGGCCAATTGGACCGCTTCATCAATGCTCCCGAATGCACTGAAGGAGTAAGGTGTATGAATGTGGTTGTTGATTTTCAGGGGAAAAGCACTCTTCTCCTCACTATATTCGTTTAACAGCACTCTCCTGTCTGGAAATTGTTCTAAGAAACTCATGGAATTCACTTCTATTATCCTGTTATACACCCAGCTTGCTTCTGCGAAGTTGCTCTCCTGATGTAAAATTATTGGTTGTTTTATGGTTCTTCAAAGGTACAATCTTCTCGTGGATGGCATCCAGGATCCACGAAGGCTGCGGAAAGAAGTAATCTTCCAGTTCGTAGGCAGGTATGATCCAGTTGCGTGAACCCACCACCACCGGGGGAGCATCCAGGTCATCAAAACCAAGCTCAGTGATATTCTGCGCCACATCCTTCATGTAGGAACCCCTTTCACTGGCGTCACTTATCAGCAAGACCCGGCCTGTTTTTTTCAAAGAGTCAAGCACCAGGTCATAGTTAAAAGGTACAAGTGACCGGGCATCGATGATTTCGGCCGACATTCCATACTTCTCCTGGAGCTGATCGGCAGCTTCCATGGCCCTGTAAAGGGTGGCCCCGATGGTCAGGATGGTAATGTCCTCTCCCGGCCTCTTCACGTCAGGTTCGCCAATAGCTATCTCATAGTACTCTTCAGGCACACCATCGGTATGGAACTCTTCCCCAATGCCATAGAGACGCTGACTTTCAAAATAGATTACCGGGTCGGTTCCCTGGAGTGCTGCATTCATCAATCCTTTCGCATCGTAAGGAGTGGCCGGGAAGACCACCTTGATTCCTGGTATATGTGCCACCAGTGAGGACCAGTCCTGGGAGTGCTGGGCCCCATATTTGGATCCTACAGAAACCCTCAACACAACCGGCATCTTAATCAGATTTCCGCTCATGGCCTGCCACTTGGGCAACTGGTTAAATACCTCGTCACCCGACCTGCCCAGGAAATCGCAATACATGATCTCAGGGATAACACGTCCACCACACATGCCATATCCAATGGCTGTTCCCACGATGGCACCTTCCGCGATGGGAGAATTGAACAACCTGTGGTAAGGCATTGCTTCGGTGAGTCCGCGGTAAACTGCAAAGGCCCCTCCCCAGTCACGGTTCTCCTCCCCATATGCAACCAGTGTCGGATCTTTATAATACCTGTCGATCACAGCCTCGAAGATCCCGTCACGGAATTGGTACTGTTTCATTGCCGAAAAAGGTTTTCCCTTTTCATCAAAGGCATAACGCTCCTTCTTGGCAATCTGTTTCACCCTGGGGTTTTCCTCCATCGGCATCAGACTATCGGGAGTGCCCTGTTCCATGGCATCCACCGATTCGTTGGAATACATCATATCTCCGATCAGTCCCGGATTGGTCACCAGGTCCATTCTGGGTGATACCTGGTCGTCAATGGAGAGCTTAAAGGCCCCCATGATAAGTTCATCAGTCTCCTTTTTGATCTGGTCAAGTATGGATTGATCCACCACACCTGAAGCAATCAGTTCTAACCCATAAGAGACAATGGAATCCACTGATTCCCAGGCTTCAACTTCCTCTTTGGATCTGTAAGAGGAAGAGTCTGATGGTGAGTGACCGCTGAAACGGTAGGTCAGCACATCCAGGAACACAGGCCCCCTCTTCTCTTCCAGTATCTTCATCTTTCTTTCATAGGCATCTATCACCGCCAGCGGGTTGTAACCATCCACCCTTTCGGCATGCATGTTTTCACGGTTTAGCGCGGCACCTACCCTGGCGGCAATTGTATACCCCATGGTCTCACCACAGGTCTGGCCACCCATTCCATACTGGTTGTTCATAATGTTGAAAATGAGAGGAAGACCGCCTTTCATATCACCTTCCCACAACTCCCGGTACTGATCCATGGCTGCAAAGGTCAATCCCTCCCAAACCGGGCCGCAACCCAGGGATGCATCTCCGATATTGGCCACCACGATGCCTGACTTCCGATTCACCTTTTTATAGAGGGCTGCGCCTACAGCAATATCGCCAGATCCACCCACAATGGCATTGTTGGGATAGATGCCAAAGGGCGTAAAGAATGCGTGCATGGAACCCCCAAGTCCCTTGTTAAACCCGGTTTCACGTGCAAAGATCTCGGCCAGGGTTCCATAAGTGAGGAATTTTAAGGCCAGTGATTTCATATCCCCCCTGTGTCCTTTCTCAACGATGGAGAGGATACGGCCACCAAAGAAGTTTTTCATGATCTCATGCAGTTTATCATCATCCAGTTTCTGGATGGCAGAAAGTCCTTTCGCCAGGATCTCTCCGTGTGAACGGTGAGAACCAAAAATATAGTCGTCAATATCAAGCTTGTAAGCCATTCCCACAGCTGCAGCTTCCTGCCCGATAGAGAGGTGGGCGGGACCGGGATGTGAATAGGCTATCCCGTTGTATTCTCCTGTTGTCTTGATCAGGTTCAACATGGTTTCAAATTCCCGGATGATCAACATATCCCTGTAAATTCTTACCAGGTCATCCTTGGAAAAACGTGACAGTTCATCCTTGATGGATTTGTCATATACATTGACAGGAATAGATCCCAGCTTCAGGGTTTTTGATTTCCTGACATCGGCGGGATTGATGAATTGTGTCTTAGGCATGGTCTTATGATTTTATAATCTGTTATTTTTCTCTGTTTACAGGTCTTATTGAAGCAGTTCAGGCGAGAGCTTTTCTACCTGGTTTTTGATCTCGGCCAGGAACTGTGTAGCTGGTCCGCCGTCAATGGCCCTGTGATCGTATGTAAGTGACAGTCCCATAAAAGGTTGGAAGCCAAACGAACCGTCGGTCAGTGTGGTTGGACGCTGGATAATGGTATTGACACCGAGGATGGCTACCTGAGGCAGGTTGATAACCGGGGTAAACATCTCTACCCCGTAGTTCCCGAGGTTCGATACAGTAAACGTGGCAGCTTCGGGTGCCAGCAAATCAGGAGAGACATTCCCTTGACGGGATACCTCCACCAGATTCTTCAGCTGAGAGGAGAGCCCCGGCAGTGAAAGGTCGTCAGCATGAAGCAGGGCCGGTACCAGCAATCCGCGATCAGTATCAATGGCCAAACCCAGGTTCACCTGATTGTACTGACGAATTTTCTCATCCAGGAAATGTGCATTGGCTTCAGGGTGCAACTTCAATGCCCTGATTATCGCGAAGCACACCATATCGTTGAGGGTGATGTTAAAGGTATAGCCCTCCTTTATTCGGTTCTTCACCTCTTTTCTGAGCTGAAGCATTTTAGAGGCATTGGCGCTAAGATGGTGGGTCAGCTGAGCAGAATTCCGGAGCGAACGGTACATGGCACCGGCAATGATCTTGCGCACATTGGACAGTGGTATTTCTGTGTAGGCACCACTGGAAGCCACTTGTTCGGGAGCCCTGGTAAACTGTGAAGCCTCCACCAGGTCTTTAGATGTGATTTTGCCAAAGGGTGCTTTACCTTCGACCGGCAATACCAGCCCATCCTCTTCCATCTTCCTTTTTGCCAGCGGTGTCAGACGTTTACCACTCCTGATCTCTTCAAGGATATCCCTTTCGATGATCCGTCCTCCAGGTCCGGTCCCGGTAATGGCCTCCACCACCACCCGTTTCTCCCTGGCAAGCTTCTTAGCCCTGGGAGAGATGGCTACCCTTCCATTACTGTCCTGTGGCACCCGGGCCACCTGTTGTGGAGTTCCCTGGGATTCTTCCACAGCAGCTTCCGAACTTGCGACAGTACCACCGTGGGATTCTTCCACAGCAGCTTCCGAACTTGCAACAGCACCATCGGGTCGAAACTCATCGGCCGACTCCCCTTCTGCTCCGATAACAGCCACATTCACCAGTACAGGCACTTCATCCCCCTCTTCATAGAAACGCGCCAGGAGAATGCCATCTGCCTGGGCCTCCTCCTCAAAGGAAGCCTTATCTGTTTCATAGGCAAAAAGCAGGTCCCCCTGGGAAACCTGGTCTCCGACGCTTTTATACCATTCTGTGAGTATGCAACTCTCCACGGATTGTCCCTGCCGGGGCATTATTACTGCAGCAGCCATATCTATTTTTTTCTTTACTAACCACTAACTATTTTTTACTTGTATATACAAGTGCAAATATAATACATATTTAATTATTAAAAAAGGATATTTAAAAGGTCCTGATTATTTTATTCTTAGTGGTTGATATATAGCCATTTAATAAAGATACTAATTGAATTAATTTGCTAATTTAATATCTATACCTATCTTTACAACTAAATTTATTAATACTGACAAATAAGGTCTGTTTCACTCATGATATTTAAAGAGGTACCCCAATACCGCAAGCTCTATGAAAAGCTCAGGACTCTCATCGAAGACGGGACCTATAAGCGGGGAGACTTCCTGCCTTCTGAGAATGAGCTGTGTGCCGCCCATCACCTTACCCGTCCTACTGTCAGGAATGCCCTGGATATGCTGGTCAATGACGGATTCATTATTCGACACCAGGGAAAAGGCAGCATTGTACAGGGCCAACCAAAAGGTATTGGTATCCTCTCCCTCTCAGGAACTACCTCTGCCATTGGACAGGATAACCTGACCACCCGGATCATTGTGAAACCAAATATCAGGAGTTGGGAGCAAGCCTTCAATTATGAAATAACAGGAAAGGAAAAAAGCATGGGATGCATCTACATGGAACGGTTGCGGCTCATCAATGACACGCCTGTGTTCTACGACATCACCATGATCCCCAACCTGAACCTGCCACGCTTTACTTCAAGGACTTTTGAGGACAGGTCACTTTTCGAAATTCTCCGGAAACATTACCAGATCCAGGTCAAGGGAGGAGAGCAGAAGATACTGGCCATCACAGCAGACCAACGGATCCAGGAACATTTTAAAGTGAAGAAAAACCACCCTATCCTACGCCTCGACCGGAAAATGGAAACAAACCGGGTGGGATTTTCCTTCTTCAGCCAGATCTATTGCAATACCAGTGATTATAGCCTTATCGGAAGGTTCTAGCCATAACGATTTCAATATCTTGGTGTTATATGGATTGAATAGGACTTCGAGAAAAATATTACTAACTTTGTTTTGTTATGGTGACGACTCTAAAACACGGCTCACAGAAAGACAGTATAAACAAGCTGTTGAAAAGGTTATCAAATAAGACCGGCAGAGGAATTGATGCATATAAGTATTCTGGTTTAATAAAGCTTAAAAGAGATCCTCTCGAAATACAAAAGGCACTTAGGAATGAATGGGAATAAGCTATTCCTGGATACGAACATCCTTCTTTATTTGCTACAAGGCGACAAGACACTTGCTGAAGTATTGGACAATAAGCAATTTTACATTTCATTTATTACTCAACTTGAACTACTTTCTTTTCATGGCCTAACGAAAAAAGAAACGAAAGTCATCAGTGATTTGCTAAAGGAATGTGTAATAATTGATATCAATGCGGAGATAAAGGATCTCTCAGTTGGTTACAGAAAATCCCATAAATTGAAACTACCCGACAGTATAATTGCTGCCACTTCGTTATACCTTGATATCCCACTTATTACAGCTGATACAGATTTCAAGAAAATAGAAGAGCTTAACCTTATCTTATATGAAAGGTAGCAGAGCAGAGCAGAGCAGAGCAGAG
>JAUVKN010000071.1 GCA_030596245.1 Bacteroidia bacterium
TTTTCATGGCAATATCTTCCTTTTAATGAAAAATGTTTTAAAAACCCTCAAAATGATGGCCTAACACATATTCTACTGCCAATATCGGCATTACAGCAAATTTATAACCTATTATACTGAAAGTCAATAAAATATTTATTCGCACCAAAATAGAATATTCCAAGATTGTGGAAAAATGTAGCACAGACCATGTCAAGGAAGTAATTCGCACAAATCATGTTAACTACAGTACAGGGTAGACTTATGTCGGTTGGCTTTACCGGTTTATCATCTTCCATAATCAAAGACATCCAAAAGACATAGACATTTAATTCGATGAGATTATTATTCGGGGTGGTACTGTTTTTCACCGGTAGGTGGTATCGGTCTACTCCGAGGTTAAAATGTATATTGAAGGCTTGGTTAAATAACAATCAAGTTTCCTTATGCTAATTAGTCCAACCTGAAAAAGATCATAACATATTGACAACTAGTGATATAATGTTGATAAAAGGTTGATTTATAGTAGTTTTATTTGCAAGGTTCTTCCGAAATTGGGTTAAAACCTTGCAAAATGATCGGAAAAACAGACAAGTCCCCGCAGTTGCATATGTACCAGGTTCCCATCATACAGTTTATCAATAAGGAGCATGAACTCTATCAGCTATCCGAGCGGATTAACTGGGATGAGATTGAGCAGGATCTGACTGATTATTACTGTGTTGACAATGGTCGGCCTTCGATACCTATCAGGAAAATAGTTGGAGTTGTATTGCTGAAAAGGATGTTCAATGAGAGCGATGAAAGTGTAGTTGACCGGTGGAAAGAGAACCCTTACTGGCAGCACTTCTGTGGTGAGGTTAATTTCCAACACAACTGGCCCTTTGATCCCACAGAACTGATCAAGTTCAGACACCGTATGGGAGAGAAAGGGATGGAACGGATCCTGAAGATCTCCATCGATCTGTTTGAAAAGAAGGAGATCCAGGAGAAACAGGTATTGGTTGATTCCACCGTACAGGAGAAGAATATTACCTATCCCACCGATCCTAAGCTACAGAAAAAGATCATTGAGAAATGCAGAGCTATTGCAAAGAAAGAAGGTGTTGTATTGCGTCAGAGTTACAAGCGTACACTGAAACAACTGATGATCGATCAGCGTTTTCGTGAGCATCCCAAGAGGCGCAAGAAGGCCAATGCAGCAGCCAGGAAGATAAAGGTCATTGCTGGCCGAGTTGTCAGAGATCTGGAGAGAAAGCTGAATACTGAGCAGCTAGGTCGCTATGAGGAAGATCTGCAGCTTTTCCATCGTGTATTGAAACAGACACAGAAAGACAGCAATAAGATCTACAGCCTTCATGAACCTGAGGTTAGATGCATAGCCAAGGGCAAAGAGGCAAAGAAATATGAGTTTGGCAACAAGGTATCCATCGCCAAAACCATGAAATCCGGGATCATCGTTGGAGCTTTATCTTTTAATGACAATCCCTACGATGCCAACACCCTGGATCCACAGTTACAACAGGTAGAGAGGCTTACCGGAAAGCTTCCCAAAACGGCCATTACAGACCGAGGATACAGAGGGAAGAAGAAAGTGTTGGGAGTGGAGATCCGCATACCAGGCAAGCTGCCGGCAAAGGCTACCAATTATGAGAAACAGAAAGCACGCAAGTACTTCAGGGCCAGAGCGGGTATTGAACCTGTGATCGGACATGTAAAACATGACCATAGAATGATCAGGAATTACCTCAGCGGTACCCAGGGTGATGTAATTAATACTTTACTGGCAGCTACAGGGTTCAATTTGATGAAGATGTTAAGGAGGATCAAGGCAGAAACCATTGCCTGGTGCCAAAATTTACATGGAACCGTAGTCCACTATATGAATATTAAAATCTGGAGCCGGGAAAACCAATGGGTTTTTCAGGCTTAACTAATTAAGTTCAATTCTAAATCCCTCTCAGTGCAACTTAAAATTGAATCATTTAGTTGTATAGAAAACCATTGTGACTATTTTCACCCCCAGTATAGTAGAGAGAAGGAATGTCTGAAGAATTATTAAACCCCTCCGTATATAAAAAAGCATATGGTCTGGTAAGATCATATATTTTGCGAAAGTCTGGGAACATTGAGGACGTCCAAGATGTTTACCATGAAGGACTACTAATTTTTTTAGGAAAAGCTAAGAATAATCAGTTGAATCTAACATGTGCACCTGAGTCGTTTATTTTGGGTATATGCATAAAGTTATGGCTGAAAATGGATTCTAAAAGGAAAGATCAGGTCCTTTTTGATTCGATGGAAAATATTGAGGATAATCAAAGCGCCAACATATCTTCTATAAGAAGAAAGGAGTTTTTAATCGATATTATTCAGAAGAACATCAAAAACCTTAGTCAAAAATGCCAGGAAGTATTCAAACATAAGCAGGAAGGATTAACTTGTGATCAGATCGCAGAGAGAATGAAGATGGACAATGAGCAGATTTTAAGAAACAAAATGTACACTTGTAAAAAACGGCTATTGACATTGGTATACCAAGATGCCGAGTATAAATGGTTTCTAAGCAATGAGTAAGAAGAAAGACATCAAGCTACTCATTGACTTTTTCTCCAGAGACTTGTCTGAAGAACAAAAGGAGGAGTTTTTGCACAAAGCGACCAATGATCCTGAATTCTTAAAGGATTTCATTAAAGGAATTGAATTGGACGAAGCCTACGATGATCTATTTGAAGAGGAGGATAAAGACGAACCCCATAAACCTGTATTCAGACAGAAGCAAATAAGGCTGGTATTATATATCGTTGCAGGAGCAGCGGTAATCGTCTTTGGATTAATATTCGGAATAGGCCAATATCAGAGAAATCAAGATCATGGCGAGTATCTATATTCCAAGTATTATCAGGTTTTTAATGGAAGCAATTTCGTTACTCGAGGTGACCAGGATGATCCGCTAATTAATTTCTTAAATGGATATGAACAATATGATGCTGCAAACTTCGAATCTTCCATACAAATATTTCATGAATTATGTCAGGAAAATCAACACCAGCCTGTTTTTCAATTATACTTGGGATTATCATTAATGGGTGCAGAAAAGTATTCAGAGGCTATCGGTGTATTTGAAGCATGTTTAAATAGGAATGAACTCTATTTCCCAGAGGAAAGTTGGTACTTAAGCCTCTGTTACATTAAAAGTGGACAATTTGCCGAAGCCAAAGAGCTATTATACCAGACGGGAAAATATGATGGTTTGTACAAAAAACAATCAACGGAATTAATTGAGAAGTTGATTAATCTTAGGTGATTCTTTAATAAATCGATGTGCCAAGTTGAAAGAGCGGAAGATACATTGCAATAAGAATAACTGCCACAATCCCCCCAACCAGTAATATCAACATAGGCTCCATCAGGCTAGCAAGTATGGACAGTTTGTGATCAATCTCCTGGTTGTACTGGTCGTTTAATTGATTAAATGAATACTCCAGTTTATTGACCTCTTCACCGGCTTTTATCAGTGAGGTGAATTTTCTGTCAAAGAATCCGGACTGGTTAACGCAGTCATGCAAAGCCTTTCCTTTCGAAATCCCATTCGCGGTGCTGGTAATAGCATCTTTTAATGGAATAAAGCTGATCATATCCGATACCATATGAAGCGACTGAACCAGGGGTGATTTTGCTGCGGTGAGTAGTGCCATAATGTGGCAGAACCGGGCAGATTCAATGTCCTTGACGAGCCTTCCAAACAAAGGAATTTTCAAGATGATCCGGTGCCAGAATTTTTTGAACCAGCCCTTTTCCCAGAGCAGACGGATAGCTATTCCTGCACCGGCAAGAATAAGTACCAAAAGCCAGGAGTACTGCGTCATCCAGTCCGAGATATCAATAATTCGTTGAGTCAGTGGAGGCAGGTTTCCCTGGAAGCGGTTAAACACTTCCTCAAACATGGGAACGATCACATTCAGCATAAATCCCACGGCAATTACCGCTGTAAGAAGGACCAGTACGGGGTAGGTCAGAGCACCTGACACCTGCCGTTTCTGTTTTATCTTTCTTTCGTAATACCGTTTGATCTCACTTAAAACCTCTTCGATCTTTCCACTCTCTTCTCCTATTTTTAATGAGTAGTACTCATAACTCCCAGCCAGATTTCTACTTTTCATTGCATCGGCCAAGGATGCCCCGGAGATAATATCTTGCTGAACACCCTGGTACTGTCTCTTTTCCCAATCGCCCGTAGTTTGGCTGATTAGAATATCAAAAGTGGTGTTAATATCAAGTCCGGAGGAAAGGAGCAAGTGGAGGTCTGCATAAAACCTGGCCTTTTGCTTATCCTTTAATCGTTTCTTTCTGAAAATCTGAAAACTCCCCAGTTGAATATTCCTGGACGCCTTTTTTGTAGTTTGGGTATGGGATATACTGATACTCATTTACTATTCATTGAATATAAAAAGGATCTTGGGTAGGTCTTACCAAAGGTGAGATCATAGGTAAGGTGGTTGATCACACAGCTGATCTGAAATGACTTGATATAATCTGATTTGTCATCCATATACTTTACCGACCATTCATCAATTGGATACTCCCTCTCTTCTTTCCAGCTGTCTGCCGAAATATTCATTGTGCTGTCCGAGAACTCAATAAAGGAATACGTATCCTTCAAGTTAAAGAAGAGCATGTCATCCACCATCTCGATGGACAGACACGAGTCTGTCAATTGGTAGAGATCCCGTTCCAGGAACATCATCTCATGCAGGTCATTCATGCTTTCCTGGTCTTTTGTGAGCAAGTTGGTGAACCTATGGTATGCACCATAGGAGAGGGTAACGATCAGGGAAGTGATAACCATGGCAATCATTACTTCCCAGAGGGTAAAGGCTTTATATGTATGTTTAGAGTTCAATTCTGTGCGACCTTAATATTTTTCTTGTATAGAGGAGTTTCCCTGTACTATAAAAAACCTGGAGTTCTATCTGATACAATCCATTTTCCATTAGTCCCATACTTTTTTTCACCAGGAATCCATCTATCTCGTATTCACCTTTATCCTCAATCATCAGGTCCTCCCTGATGATCACCTGACCAGTCAGAAGATGCGCTTTGTACAACACCTGAGGATTCACTGACTGGTTGATTCGATCGATCCTGGTAAAGGAGAGTGTCAGGATAGTGAGCAGGATGGTTAGCGATACAACGGTCTCGATTATCGAGGAACCTGGAACTGTCCTGCACGTGCCTTTACAACGTGTTACCCACAATATCAATAACCTGGTCATTATATCCTTGTATTAAATCAATTGAGACAAACAGGTATGGCAACCTATAAACATCTATTTCATTATCCAGCAGGTGATTTTCATAATACGCCCTTTTGGTTTTCATGTAAAACCCCTCGCAATAGAGACTCCCATGGATTTTACCCAATAGTTCAACAGTACCCTGATGGTATACCTGACCTTTTATGATCGCTCCCTCCTTTAAACTGAGAAAGGGTTTCTTTGTGGAAAGGTTCTCCTGAGTAACGAGTACAGTTCCGTCAATCGTCGAAGACTCTCCGATCTCCATATAGATGTTATTCACATTGTCATTGTTAAGGCAGACGACAGATGGAAATGCGAGCCTGCAGTTCATTCCTATGACCAGACTATCCCGGGCAAAGAGCTGTACATCGCCTTCGAACCCTTCTTCCACGATGATCTTTGAGGCTGATACGATCACACCATTCAGGCTGGCATCTTTTTTTAGCAGGATTGTTCCGGAAGAAAGAAAGCCGATACGCCCATCGGCCTGGATCCCGGAGATTTGAAAATCAGAATCCGAGGAGAACCACTTGGTTTCCTCAGTATAGGCGTTTTCGATGGACGATTGGAACAGCTCATTTATACTTACAGAAATATTCGAGAGTGAATCAAAATCCTGAACTGCATGTATCTTCTTGATGATACTGGGAGCCAATTTCGGTAGCGACGATCCACTTTTGGAAATACGCCCTTCCACCGGATTCGCTCTTCTTAAGGGGCGCCCTTCGATGGAAGCACGCTGCAATCCTTTGGCCGGGATCACAGCATTGCCATTGATAATGGTATTCCCGCTAGCATAGAGTGCTTGCCTGTTGTCAGGTACATATAGTGCTATGGAATCCCCCTCGAAAGGATCTTTTCCAACAAGCAAGGTTTTGCTTAATAGCTTTCCCCTGTAGTCATTACTTGCTGTGATTAGATTTAGCAGACCATGCGGTTCTTTTGCAATCTGAACGGTACGGGAGGTATCGTCAAACAGGAAAATAGAAGCAACCGGCGCTCTTTGGTAATGTTCGGGTTGTGACAGGTAAAGCGTAAGTGCCGAGTTTAGATCATCGATCCGGGTAAAATACTCTATCTCTTGGTGGACCTGTTTGAGTCTGACACCCCGGTGCAATAGAAAAAGCGAGACGATGGCCGATAAGATAAAGACCACGAAGATAACATAGTACAGCGCCCCTCCTGGAACGGTTTTATGTTTACTTACCAAAAACATGCAGTGATGTTCGTTTTTTCTCGATGCCATTTCGGTAGGTAACCTGATATAGTGTGTCGTTCCAAACAGTGGTCATCTCTCCATGCAGTTGATCACTTCGGTAGGCGGCAGAATATTGGATCCTTCCATCGTTTCCATAGCGGGTCGTTTTCCCCTCAAGTAATCCTTCCGAATATTCAATGGTCTCGTGGATGGACCCCGTTTCATACCAGTATATCCATTGACCGGACTTTACACCTTTCATGAAGAATCCTTTTAGAAGCAGTTTACCTGATTGGGCATACTCCAGGTACTCCCCGTGCAACAGGTTCCCTGAATACCCACCCTGATTGGAGTAGATCTGCCCATTGGCATACCAATGGTAAAAGACCCGGGGGTTGACCTTGTCGATTTTCACATCGGCCAGGATACCTGCCACTACGGTGGTGTCGCCTCTTGATAATGAAATCTTCCGTGTATTGATAAACTCCTGTGAATACACCCTGTTCGCTCCTGCCAGAATCAGAATGGCCAGCAGCCACTTCATCTGATTTGTTCTATTGTTTCCCATAAGAAAATTCTTTGTCCTGGTAGCTGATTCTGAGTGTGTCCTGTTCGACAGCGAGGATTTTGTAATCCCCAACCATATGACTCTCCTCGATTAACATTTTTCTTTCACCTATCTCCAATAGTCCCACTTTTTCCTGGTTGCCGGCAATCAACCCGTGATACACTAGTCCGGTTGGTTTTTTAATGCCGGTGACACTATTAGTCTTGACGTTTTTAATGTTATTTGCTTTTTTCCTATCTACTGCTTGTGTGGTTGATCCAGAAGTCCGAGAGGACCTTAGGAAGGGATCCCTGTAATCGGCAACCAGCACATACCTGGAAGTATCCCCTTGCGTCTTCTTTTCACCGGTAATACGAGTATATACCCCTTGCTGGTTAGAGGGCTTGTAGGCAAACACCTTCCAGATCACAATACCCCAGATTAGTGCCACCAGGGGAATAAGGATATATAGTGTTTTCTTATTCTTCATAAACGGTTGTGGTGTCAGCTATGGTCAAAAGACTATAGAAGTAATCTGTTTCACTATAGTTGTTCCATCCCTGGATGCGCCATTCATAATCCCCGGGTATTAGATCGATCTGGAATTTGTCTCCTGTTACATTTGTATCTACTACAAGGGCATAGGGATCAGAGAATCTGCCGTTGACGATCTGCAGATTATATTGTATCACCCCATCGATCCTCTCCCACCAGAAGAGCTGCTCCTGGAGGTCTGTCAGGGTACCATCTGCGGGCATGATCACATAAACGATCTCACCCGATATATCCTCTTCAAAGATGATACTGCACCCACCTATTGCAACGGAGAATAGGAGTATTTTAAAAATCTTGTTAAACCTTGAACACATAACTTCACTTTATTTTGTAAACGGACTGAAAATAGAGGTCCACAAATAGTTTTTCCCCGGTTTTTCTGTGCACTTTTCGTTGAAATCCTACCGAAACAATCCTGCATGAACTGATCTCGTACTCTGCGTAATTAATAAACCGCAACAGATTGGAATACCTTCCAGAAAACCGTAACCTGAATGTCTGGACCTGGTAATTATTGCTGTTAAATGAATGCGTTTCAGGGAACTCTTCCAAGCGGATACCAAACCGCCCGATGTTGCGGCTGATGGCATCCATCAGGTGTTCATCAACTTCCTCCGGATTTGCTACATTATTCTCCTGAATTGAAGAGAGTTCATTATATAACCTTTCAAGCGTGCGGTCAGGATCTGAATACTGAAGGATACTTGTTTTGAGCTGCTTTAGATCTCTGTAGGATTGCATAGTTTGAGAAATGGATAGTTTCCATGAAAGCAGGATCAGAAGCGGCAATCCCCCCATCAACAAATAGAACCGTATTTTGTAACTCTTCAGCTTCATTCTTCTTTTCGTATGGCAATCTCGAATTCAGCATTGGGACTCTCGGGTGAGGATTCATAGTTTTTGAGTTCGATATCACGAACCCAGGGCATCTCTTCAAGGGATTTGATAAGCCTGTTCACACTTAACGGATCCTTTGCCTCTCCTGAAAGGGAGACCAGCAAATGATCGATCTCCATTGCTTTGTTGGTCTCCTGCTTTCTGCTGATGGGATGGACATCAAGATTATTGAACCAGACTCCGGAGGGCCTTATTCGGGCAATCTCATCCAGATAAAAGGAGTAGGTTTTTTCGGGGGAGTTTGTTTTGTATACAACCAGATCACGGTACTCTGAGATTTGAGCTTTCAAACGCTCTATCTCGCTGATCTTCCCTGTCAGGTTCTCTCCAGAGGTTTTCAGCAGGTTAAGGTTTTGCTGAACACTGTTAAACAAAAGGAAATTTGTGAGCAATACCACAAAAAATCCAGATAACACCAGAACAGAAGCCCTTCGAAACATTCTTAAAAACTTGCTTTGGGTGTTGTTCTCACGAAGGATTTCCAGTTTTGCCGGGCCCTCTTTGAAAAAATGCAAAACCGAAGCAAGTTGTGCAAGTCCATCGGGAGAGAATGACATTCCAGCTACAAAATGCTCATGGTGGTGTTCACTGTCATCTTCCTCTGAAAACACCTTTTCGATACTGTTCAGACCTTGCTCTTTGAATTCGAACCGGTAGTGGCCTATAGTCAGAACAACATTTTCAATATGCTCTTCCAAAACAGGAATCACCGCAGGACTAAATGAAATGTCCATTAAGAAGAGTTTTCGGGAAGCAAAAATCCCAGCAATGGGATCGATGATCGATCTTCGACAGGCAGACTGGACCACCCATCCGCTTGTTGAAAATGTCTTCTGAAAGTAGAAATCCTCTTCTTCGATCTCTTCAAAAAGGGTGCTTCTGTCCTCTGGAGAGTAGCGAGTCAGTACATCGTCACCTGAAAAGAGTGCTATCACATTTGTGTTCTTCGGAATTTGCGCAAGGATATCATAAAGAGGCTGAGCCACAAGCTCAAAGTCAAGGTCAATCTTCTCCTTGATCTTAAGAAAGGCCAAACCTGTTGTGAGAAAAATCTCCGGCTCGGAAAGATCAATCTTAAGCACATAGAACTTAGTGGTCCGTATTTGATCAGAGATTTTCATGCTAACCGATGATTGTGGGTTTAATAAATATGTTCAGCTTGGATTTCTGATCCTGCCGAGTCCTGCTACTAAACAGCCATTTGAGAACAGGGATCCTTGATAGGATAGGGGTTCCGGAAGAGCTGTCCTGGTAGCGTTTCTCTTCCAGTCCACCAAGTATGATCAGCTCCTGGTTTTTGACCCGGATCAGAGATTCAAACTTGCGGTTGACAGATCCCGGGGGTGCCTCCTTGGATATCCTCTCAGTGAAATCCGATTGCTCAACAAGGATATCCAGCGTGATCTGGTCATCACCGGACACAATAGGTTTAATTGTGATTGCCAGCTCGGCCTTGACGGATTTATATATCTTCGCTGTCGAAAGTGAGGGATTCTGGCTTCCGATGAAATTACTTGTCTCCTCAAGGTAATATTCAGTATTGCCAATATTCATCATGGCCTCGTGACCATTTAATGTGGAGAGTTTTGGAGTTGAACTAACCTCCAATATTCCTTGCTCCTCCATAGCCTTCAGTATCAGATAGAAGTTCGCATTGACATTCCCCAGGTTCAAAACTCCAAAACCATTGAAGCCACTGATGATCTTATTGATATCATCCGCTCCAATTTGTAGATCTACTCCCGGAAAGACCTGCCCTTGTGTTTGAATAGGAGCATCACCAATGCCTGCCTCAATACCCGTAGAGATGGTGTAGTTCTTACTTACATTTACGATGATGACTTCAATAAGGATCACAGGCACCGTCTTATCAATGCTTGTGAGCAGATCCTTTAGGTTTCGGATTCTGGATTCCTCTCCACTGATCAAAAGGCTATTCAGATCAATAAACTCAGTGATCATCAGATCCTGCTTCACATCCTCAGGAAGTAACTCAACCACCTTATCAATGGTCCGGTTCTGGAATTGATAAATATCCCATTGCTTCAGTGTTGGAATCTCCTTGCTTCCAATAACATATATGCCACCTTTCTCCTGGTATATATAAGATGATCCTTTTAGTATATCCTCAAGGAATGCTTTGAAATCTGATGTCTCTGACATTAGGGAGATATCTCCTTCCAGTGTGGATGATATAAAATAGTTAGCCTTTATTTCATCTCCGACGGCCCTGATGACCTTATCAAGTGGAGCATTAGAACAATGAACATGAACAGATCCATTTGACATTCTCTTCACCTCCAAGACATACTCAATCTGCTCCTTTTTCTGGGATCTGTTCCGGGAGTCTTGATTAGAAGATGCTGCAACAGGTGGCTCCAGTCCCGGAGCAGGCTCAATTACGTAGTAGCCGCTCTCGGTTACCCGTACAGTTAGGTCATTACCGAATGCAAATTGCTCCATGGCCCCATCAAATGGCATCTCCTCTACATATCCTGTAACCTGCTTTGAAGATATTGCCGGGGCCAGGATAATATTGTACTCAGTGATCTTGGTGATCTCCCGTGCTACCTGGTTAAGGTCCGTCTGGTAGTAATCCAGGGTGATCAAGTGAGTGATCGAGTCATACTTTACGCCCTTGAAATCTGTTTCGATGGTTTCTACAACCTCTCTTTTTTGGATATTGATTATATTACCGACCGCCTCGATATCGATTGGATAGTTGCACTCAAGGAAGATGAGCATATCCTTAACCTTAACATCATTGAAGTTGTTGACCACATTATCTTCAATTGCAGGATCCACGTTCAGGTTCAGTCCTGAAGAGTTGGCGATGGCCCTTAGGAACTCCTGCATGGATACATTAGATACAGAGATATCAACCTTACTATCTAAGGATGGGATATCGCCTGCCAGAGAATCCGCGTGGATCGAAAACCAGGTCTCTTGTCCAAATGCCAGCCGAGGCGCAAACAGTAGGGTGGATATAAGTACGGTATATAGTATTCTGAATTTCTTCATTTCTTAATTCATTATTGGTTAAGCAGCATGGGTAGGATCTCTGAAAAAGAGGTCTCACCCAGCTCAAAGAGCTCCCTGGCCTGGTGGGCCAAAGACTGCTTATTAAAATATTCCTGTTGATTTTCCGGATCAAGGTCCTTTTGCTTAATACGGTTTCGCAAAGCACCGTCCATCTCTATTACCTCGAAAATGGCCTTTCGTCCTTTAAATCCTGAATAATTGCATGAACCGCATCCTTTGGGATGGTAAGATTTCCCTTCCCAACCTGGAAAAAACCTTGAAGTCATCTCATCATCCCGATCAGATTCTGTTTTACACTCAGGACATAGCAGGCGAACCAGTCGCTGGGCAACAGCCACATTCAGAGTTGCGGAGATCAAAAACTCTGGTACACCCATATCTATTAGCCGGGAGACGATCCCCCACGCTGAGTTCGTATGGATGGTCGAGAGGACCAGGTGACCCGTCAAAGCAGATCGAATAGCTATTTGGGCGGTCTCTGCATCCCGGATCTCTCCTACCATGATAATATCCGGATCCTGACGAAGGAACGTCCTCAGGGCAATTGGGAAGGTTAATCCGATCCCCTCTTTCAGTTGTACCTGGTTGATCCCTTCGAGGGTATATTCGATGGGGTCCTCTATGGTAAGGATATTCTTGTCTTTTGTGTTCAGGCGTTTCAGTGTGGCATAGAGTGTGGTTGTTTTCCCGGAACCCGTCGGACCACTTATCAATACTAGTCCATGAGATCTCAGGAATCCGTTTTTATAATGCTCCAATTGCTCCAGATTGAATCCCACTCTGTCCAGGTCAATATGACCCGTATCTTTGTTGAGCAACCTGAATACTACCTTTTCTCCATGGATGGTGGGGATAATCGATACCCTGATATCCAATCGCTTCCCATTTCGATTAAAAAAGATCCTGCCATCCTGGGGAAGGCGTTTTTCTGCAATATCCAGGTTGGATTTTATCTTAATGGCATTGACCACCGCCGGATAGTCAGCCGCTGATATCGTATACTTATCCACCAGGTTTCCATCAACCCGATAACGGATCCTTGAGCTTTTCTCCTGGACCTCAAAATGAATGTCCGAGCTTCCAGCGGACATGGCCTCTTCGATAAGGGTCAAGATGAAATTCTCCTTGTTGGAGATCAGTTTGGGGATGTTCGATGTGGCGACACTATGATTTGTTTTCGGATAATTACGGACCAAGGATTCTTCGATCACAGTAGCCTCCACTGGATGTATCTTGATCCTCTTCCCCATGACTACTTCCAACTCCTTATTGATCCCATTCAACTGCCTTGTTCGATCCATATACACCTCCAAGGTGTTTCCATCCTGAATCAGTGGAATGATGCGATAGTACCAAGCCTGCTTACTAGAGATCGCTTGTTTCAGTGCTGTATCTATATGTATTACCTTCTCTTTCATCTTTTCATGGCATAAATCCAACCCATATCTTCAAAAAGATTCACCGGGAGGAATTGATCAAGAGTTACGAATGCTATTAGACAAATGGCCAGTGCTCCGGCTAAGGGAATGGTATCAGATACCTTGGTGCGCCCTTTAATTAGTAGAATTCCAAAGGATAGCAGGACAAGGATAATAGAGGTATTCAGGAACACCAGGTAGGATCCGAAAGAGAACAATGGACTGATGGAGAGAAGGAATAGAAAATCACCAGAACCAATGAAAGAGGATACGGGATCCTTTCGCTTTCTAATCTTTACCAACAGTGTCCCTGATACCAATATTACACCTGCAAACAGTGAGTTACCTATCACCCTGTATGGCAACCTGTGACATTGGAGTGTAAGGCATGTATTTAATAGTCCAAGTCCGAACAGCACAGCTAAAGCGATCAGGGAGATCCTTCGCTCCCTGAAATCCTGGATGGTGATCCATCCAAGCATCAGACTGATCGGCACAATAATCCACCAGTTCATCTCAGTCAGGTGTTTTCTCCACAAGGTTGTTATTCTGGTCGATCTCCCATACATTGAACTGACCGTCACCATCGAAATCAACAACCGCTGTGGCCGTTGCCAGGAATCCTTCAAATCCTGCATCTGTAATCTCGATCCGATAGTTCGCCGGTCCCCCGTCAGTTACCAGCACCTCGTGCTCGAATCCTACTGCAAGATAATCCTCTGAATACCTTGAATGCAGGTAAAAGTAGGACTTCTCCAGTGTTTGGAGATGTCTGAGTTGAAGTTGTGCCTCAGTGGCTTTTGTCCTTGAGATGAGAGGCATCAGTCGTGGCAATGCCAGCAACACAAGGATCCCGATAATCACCAGAACAATTAATAGCTCCGGGAGCGTAAACGCTTTTACTTTCATGATACTACGATTTTCTATTCCTTCTACCTATATATCCCGGAATTCAGGAAATGTAACCTATTGAAAAGGAGAAAAAATCGAAAAAAGTTTTGGCGAAGATTTCATGGTCCCCCAGAGGAATCGGTAAATAACAGTAAATCAGGCAAATGAGCCCTTATTTGAAAAATAAATCAAAAAAAGTTGGTTTTTGATAGGTTACATTTTTGAAGAATCAGGATATATAACTAGGGTCAACCTATAAAACATAAGTAGAATGAAAACAACTCTTTTAAGGGCCATCGTACTAACTTTTTCAATTTTAATTGTTTCAATTAAAACAATTGGGCAGTACACAAACGATGAAATTATTCCTTCATCCCCAAATGCCTATGCATTTACGCAACATATAAATGTTCCCCCTTCCACATATACTGGAGTGATACCTATTTCAATTCCACTAGGTTCAATAAGTGAAAAAGGAGCTAAAATAGATCTTACATTATCTTATCACGCCTCAGGTATTAAGGTTGAGGAGGTTGCATCTTGGGTAGGATTGGGATGGAGTTTAAACGCTGGAGGAGTTATTACGAGATCTGTTAGAAACAGAGCAGAAAGACCTAATGGAGTAGTTGGACCTGATGGGTTTGAAGGCATTCTTCCAAATCGGTTGGATATTGGATTTCCTGAACCAGATATGCCTGGAGGAATATTCTCAAGCTTGGCAGTATTTGAGGCGGCCATGCAAAATTCAAATGCGAATGATATTGAACCGGATATCTTTTATTTCAATTTTAATGGACGGAGTGGAAGGTTCGTTTTTGATAAAGATG